>CAXAVJ010000028.1:0-41593 GCA_963972065.1 uncultured Rhodospirillaceae bacterium | reverse complement strand
GTGCAAAGTGCAGTCGCCGGGCGCTATTCCGGCCCTGCGCAAGGCGCTCGCCGACGATTACTGGCAGGTCCGGCAGAAGGCCATCCGCTCCCTCGGAAAGCTGGGGGCGGCCGAAGCCATCGACGACATCGCGCCGTCGCTCGACCACGATATTTCCAACCTGCGCAAGGAAGCCGCCGCCGCGATGGGCGAGATCGCCTCGCCCAAGGCCGTGCCCGCCCTCGAAGCCCATCTCGACGACCCCGACCCCGACGTCCGCAAGAATATCCGCTGGGCGCTCGGCCAGATCCGCGCCGAATAGGACAGCGTCCCCTTCAACCGCAACCGGCCCGTTCCCCGTTATGAACCACGTGACCCAAAACATCGTGACCCAGGAAACAACCGCGCTTCCGAAATACGTGGTGGTCCGTGATTGGCTGGCGCGGCGGATCAACACCGGCGACTTTCAGCCGGGGGGGCGGCTGCCGTCGGAACATTCCCTGGTCGCCAGGTTCGGTGTGTCGCGGGTCACCGTGCGCCATGCGCTTGATGCCCTCAAAAAATCGGGCATGGTCGAAAGCCATCAGGGCCAGGGCCATTTCGTGCGCGGCATCAAGGCCGAGCTGGACATGCGGCGGCTGCGCGGATTGGGCGAGGCGCTCGGCCCGAACGGTTTGCAGGCCACGGCGCAATTGCTGGAGCGGGCCGAGATCAAGGCCAACAGCCAAGTCCGTCAGGCCCTGGCCTTGCCGCCGTCGAGCCTTGTCACCCTGGTCCGCCGCCTGCGTCTGGCCAACGCGGCCCCGATCTGTTTCGAGGAACGTTACCTTCTGCCCGAGGTCGGCCGCCTGCTTTCCGACCGCGATCTGGAATCAAGCGACGTCTGCACCCTTCTGGAACAGTCGCGCGGCGTGGCGATGGCGTTCGGCGACGTCGTCATGGACATGGTCAAGGCCGCGCCCAAGCTGGCCCAGCATCTTGAGATCGAACCAGGCGCCACGGTCGTGCGCACGGAACAGATCAACGTCGACGTCAACGGCGTCGCCATCGATTTCTGCATCCGCCACGCCGTCGCCGAGGCCTTTCGATACCGTACCCGGATCGGCCGCTGGTAGCTCTCGGCACCATGCGCCCTCCCACCTTTCCGCACAGCCACCGACTTGCCGCCGCGATCTTCGCGGCGGCCTTTCTTTTCGGGCATCCGGCAATCGCCGACGATGCCGGTCCCCTGGCGGCGGCGCCGATCCCCATTGCCGCCCCGGCCATCAATCTGCTGCGGCTGGACGGAACCCCGTTTTCCCTGACCGACCGCAAGGACAAGTTCACGCTGATCAACTTCTGGGCGCTGTGGTGCGCGCCTTGCCGCACCGAAATGCCGGCGCTGGCCCGGCTGAAAACCCAAATGGCGGGACGGGGGCTCGAGATTGTCGCCGTGAACCTGGGCGACAAACCGGACGCGGTCGCGCGGTTCCTAAGGCAAGTGGATGTGGGCGAACTGACCATTGCGATGGATCGCCAATCCGCCGTCGGTCGTGCATGGCATGTTCAGGCGCTGCCGGCGACGTTCCTGGTCGGCCCCGACGGCACCATTACCCATGCGGCGGTCGGTGCGCGCGAATGGGCAGCGGAAAAGGTCCTTCGGTGGTTCGAAAAACAGCTTGCGAAGACCGCCCCCTGAGGACTTCCGACCGATCGGGTTTCGGCAACTTGTATCCTCTCGGCAAACATATGAATGATTAAAAAATAACCATGATTATGTTGTCGATTAAAAAAACGCCATATTTTATCCAGATCGACTCAAAATCCGCAAAAATTCGATAATTTATCCTTATATATCAAATAGTTATTTTTATTTTGCATGTGCGAAAACTGGCAAGGTAATTGCACTTATAAAGGCCGTAACGAGACAACTTTGATGCAGAGCAAAGGAGAATTCAACAATGCTCAGGCACGTAACGCAGGGATTGGCATTAGGGGCCTTATTGGCGGTGACAGCGGCGGCACCAGCCCAGGCCAAGACCATCAAGGTGGCCATCGGCCATCAAAGCATGTGTACCGACACCTATACGGCGGGCATCGTCGTCAAGGAGCTGAAGCTTCTTGAAAAACACCTGCCCAAGACCGGCAAGTACAAGGACGTCGACTACGACATCAGCTGGGCCGACTATTCTTCCGGCGGCCCCATCACCAACCAGATGATGGCCAACAAGCTGAACATCGGCGTGATGGGCGACTATCCCCTGATCGTCAACGGCGCCAAGTTCCAGGCCACGGACAGCCTGCGCACCTACTATGTCGCGGGCACCGGCTACAACCTGAAGGGGTCGGGCAACGCCATCGTGGTGCCCGTGAAGTCGGACCTTTACAAGATCAGCGATCTTGAGGGCAAGGAAGTGTCCACGCCCGTGGGCTCCGCCGCCTGGGGCATGCTGCTGAAGGCGGCCCAGGACAACAAGATCAAATTCCAGTTGAAGAACCAGAGCCCCGCCGTGGGTGCGGCCAACATCGCCGCGGGCAAGATCGACGCCCATTCGGACTTCTGTCCCTGGTCGGAAATCATGGAATTCCGCGGCACCGGCCGCAAGATCTACGACGGTTCGGAAGCCGGCGTGCCTTATCTGCACGGCGTCGTCGTGCGCAAGGATCTGGCCGACGACTATCCGGAAGTCGTGCAGGCCTTCATCAAGGCCGTCTATGACGCCGGCAAGTGGATCAAGGAAGACCCCATCCGCGCCACCGACCTGATGGAGAAATGGACCGGTGTCGAGAAGGAGGTGCTCTACATCTACTTCTCGAAGGGCGGCCATCTGTCCCTCGATCCGACCATCAAGCCCGCCTGGACCGAAGCGCTCAAGTTCGATCACACGGTTCTGGTCAAGGAAAAGGCGATCCCGCCGCTCGATTTCGGTGACTGGATCACCGAGAAGTACATCCGCGCTGCCTACAAGGACATGGGCGTGGATTACGACAAGGACAAGGCCGCGGTGGTCAATCCGGTCGAAGCGAACGCCGGTCTGCCCAACGAGATCTGGCACGCCCGCGACGGGATCAAGGCATACGCGACCCTGCCCGAATTCCTGGGCGCCATCGCCTCGTTCCGCGCCACGGGTGCGAAGATCAACTCCACCTACGTCTACGACAAGGAAACGGGACTGAAGCTGTTCGGCAAGACCGCCTTCTGGGTCGTCACGCCGAAGGGTGAGTTCGCGACCTTCCTGCGCCGCGGCGAGGCCGAAAAATACGCCGGCACCATCGACGGCAAGGTCATCACCTTCGAAGACGCGATCGGCATGAAATCCAGCTGACCACACGCCTGACCGGCGGGACGGGGCCAAGCCTTCGTCCCGCCGTTTTTCCCGGCCCCTGGTCGGACCCCCGACAAACGTCCGAAGACAGCGATGAGCATCCAGCAAGACGACGACCAAAACCACGGAGATACCGGTGCGATGAACGCTCCCATTCCAGAACCGCAAGCTGACGCCCCGGCCGCAGACGCCGTTTCCGCCCGCGACGCCGAAACCCGTCAGCCCGTCACGCCCAAGGAAGCCGTCGGCGTCCTGGTCGCCGCCGTGCTGAAACCCAAAGCCTTGGTGCCCTTTGCCAGATCCTGGTCGATCCGGCTGGCGGCGCTGGCCCTGGGCGTTCTGGTCTGGCATGTCGCGACGGAAATAAAATTCAATTATTTCATCAACTTCGAGAACGTTCCCTCGCCGCTCAAAGTCTGGACCGCCTTCGTCGCGCATGTCCATTCCACTGAATTCTACATCCACATCGCGGTGTCGATGCAGCGCATCGTCATCGGCTACATGAGCGCCGTCGGGCTCGGCATTCTGCTGGGCCTCATGATCGGCCGCTCGCGCCTGGCCCGCGACGTGATCTCCCCCTATATCGAAATTCTGCGCCCGATCCCGGCGGTAGCCTGGATCCCGCTGGCCATCCTGATGTGGCCGACCGAGGAAAGCTCGATCATCTACATCACCTTCCTGGGCGCCCTGTTCCCCATCATCCTGAACACCGCCCATGGCGCCGAGCTGACGCCCGACGTTCTGATCCGCGCCGCCAAGTCCCTCGGCGCCAACCGCCGGGAAATCTTCTGGCATGTGGTCATTCCCGCGGCCCTGCCCTCGATCACCGCCGGCCTTGCCATCGGCATGGGGGTTTCCTGGTTCTCGCTGTTGGCCGGGGAAATCATCTCGGGCCAGTACGGCATCGGCTACTTCACCTGGAATGCCTACTCACTGATCAACTATCCGGACATCGTTGTCGGCATGCTGATGATCGGCGGCCTGGGAACGCTCTCGACCTATGCCGTGCGGCTGGCGACCCGGCCGTTGCTCGGCTGGCAGCGGCGGTCGCGATGACGGCCGCCGGCCGGGCACGACGTATCAAGGGAGCGGTCGCCGCGCGTCCGCGTCTGTGGCTGGCCGTGACGATGGGCTTTCCCATCGTCTACTACCTTGTCATGTTCATTGCCCTGGTCGCCCGGTTTCAGGCCTGGCCCAATTATGCCGTCACCTATGACTGGCTGGGCAACGTCGCCGAGATCATCCGCGCCACCCCATCGCTTTCCGACATCGGCGCGATCATCGCCCAGGAATGGCTGTTCGAGGTCGGGCGCATGAATTACGACTTCGGCAACGGCATTTCCGAATGGAGCCTGAACATCAACCCGGCCAAGGTTCTGGTCGTCTGTCTGCTGGGCGGCTTGGTCGCCACCCTCATCACGCTGATGGCCGCGCGACGCGTCGCCTGTTCGGCCGGCCGGTGGACCGGCGCCAGCGCCGCCGGTGGTCTGGGCGCGGCCCTGGTCGCCATGACCAACGTCACCCTGGCCTGGGTCGTCTGCTGCGCCACGCCCAGCTGGGTCGTCGGGCTGGCGATCCTGGGGTTGGGCGTGTCGTCCTCGTTATGGTTGGAACAGTTCGGCTGGTGGATCGAATACGCCGGTTTCTTGCTGTTGCTGACCTCTCTTTACGTTCTTTCCGGCGATGCCAAGGCCGCCACGCACACAAATGAAACCCCCTACCCAAAATCAGCCATGGGAGCCCCCCAATGATCGCCAACATCATCAGCCTGACCCGCGACAGGGATACGGAAGCCGACGCCCGCCGCTCAAGCGAGGGCAAGGGCCACGTCACCATCGACGACGTCGCCGTGGTATTCGGTGCCGGCGCCGATGCCCATACGGCCGTGGAAAGCACCACGCTCGACGTTCAGCCGGGTGAGTTCCTGTGCATCCTGGGCCCTTCGGGCTGCGGCAAGTCGACCTTGCTGAATTCCGTCGCGGGCTTCGTTCAGCCGACGGCCGGCGCGGTCAAGGTCGACGGCAAGGCCGTGACCCAGCCCGGACCCGACCGCGGCATGGTGTTTCAGCAATATTCCCTGATGCCGTGGAAGACCGTGCGCGACAACGTCGCCTTCGGCCCGCTGCTGGCCGGGCACACTCGATCCGAGGCCCAGTCCATCGCCTATACCTTCCTCAACATGGTCGGGCTGTCGCGCTTCGCCAAGCACTACCCGTCGGAACTGTCGGGCGGCATGCAGCAGCGCGTGGGTATCGCCCGCGCACTTGCCAATTATCCCTCGGTCCTGCTGATGGACGAACCGTTCGGCGCGCTCGACGCACAGACCCGGCTGATGATGCAGGAAAACCTGCTGCGCATCTGGGAAGACTTCGGCACCACGGTCATGTTCGTGACCCACGACGTGGACGAGGCCGTGTTCCTGGCAGACCGGGTGGTCGTCATGAGCGCGGCCCCCGGGCGCATCATCGACGATTTCAAGGTCGACATCGCGCGCCCGCGCACGCCGGAAATCTATACCGATGAAACCTTCGTCGCGCTGAAACGCCGCTGCATGGAACGCATCCGCAGCGAAAGCCTGCGCGCCTTCGACCAGCAGAACCACTGATCCGGAGCAAGGAGCCCTTACCCATGGTCCGCCGCCGCGTCCTTTCACTCGCTGCGTTCGTCCTCGCCTTCGGCCTCGGCGCCTCGGCGGGGTGGGCGGAAATCCGTGTGGTCGAACCGGACAAGCCCGAAACGCTGCCGGCTTTCGCCCTGTCCGATCACAAGGGCCAGCCGTTCACGGCCGAGCGCTACAAAGGTCATTGGTCGCTGACCACCATCGGCTTCACGTCCTGCCCGGATGTCTGTCCTTTCGTGCTGTCCAATATCGTCGAGGTCATCAGCCAGATGACGCTCCGCGTGCACCCGGACAAGCTGCCCCAGGTCGTGTTCGTCGGCGTCGATCCCGGGCGCGACGCGCCGGTGATGGCCGACTACGTGGCCCATTTCGATCCCAAATTCATCGGCGTTACCGGCTCCCACGAAGAACTGGCAAAGCTCGTCAAAGGCATCGACGGGTTCTATCGCATCGGCAAGGCCAAGAAAGACGGTGATTACGAGGTTCAGCACAGCGCCAGCGTCATCGTCACCGGCCCGGATGGGCAGGTTCATGCCAAGCTGTCGCCGCCGCTCGACCCCGGTAAGGTCGCCGAATACCTGGCCCGCAAGCAGATCGCCTATGCCCGTGTGCAAAGGAGCAATTGAATGACATCGAACTTGTATAAAACATGCCTCGGATGCCTGACCGGCGCGGCCATGATCCTTTCCGCCCAGACGGTACAGGCCTGCGAAGCCCATGCCTTCCTGGCGACCCAGACGGCGGAAGCCAAAACCGCCACCAAAAGCCCCGTCATGGCCATGGACGCCTGGGTGCCCGTCGCCCCGCCGGGGGTAAAGGCCCATGCCGCCTATCTGGTGCTGATGAACCACGGCGCGGATCTCCGCGCGGTGACGGCGGTGCACAGTCCCCAATATGCCTCGGCGGCAATCCATGCCAGCCAGGTCAAGGACGGCGTCAACGTCATGCAGCATCTGGCCCAAGTCGATTTGCCGGCGGGATCGTCCGTGGCCTTCAAGCCCCACGGCCTGCACATCATGCTGATGGGGCCCAAGAAACCCGTGGCCCCGGGCGACACGATCGACCTTGCCCTGACCCTGGACGACGGCACGACCGTCGCGGTCAAGGCCGAGGTCCGCAAGCGGGGAGCCACGCCCCCCATGAATCACGACCACATGGGCCACGATCACAAAGGATCGTGAGCGGCAGATACGGACAGCCCACGTGATCCGCTTTCCCCCCCTTGGCCCCGCCGTGGCCCTTGCCGTGATGCTCTGCGCCGCGCCCGCGCGGGCCGGAATGATCGACGAAAGCGGCCTGAAGCCGTGGGAGAACTGCGCCCTCTGCCATTCGCTGGACGGCGTGTCGCGCATGGCCAGGTTTCCCAAGCTGGCGGCCCAGGTGCCCGCCTATATCGAAAAGCAGATCCGCGATTTCCGCGCCGCCAGACGCACCAACGACGGCGAACAGATGCAGGGCATGGCCGGAATCATCGCTGAAAAAGACATCCCCGTGGTCGCCGGGTACTTCGCCGGCCTGCCGCCGCCCCCGCCTGCGGACCCGCTGCCGGATGGTGAGCGTCTGGCCGGCCAGGCACTCTATCACAAAGGCGATGCCGCACGCGGCCTGCCCGCCTGCGTGTCCTGCCACGGCAAGGACAAGGTGGCGCGATCGGGTGCCCCCAGGCTTGAGGCGCAACATGCCGACTATGTGGTAAAACAGTTGACGGATTTCCGCTCGGGCGACCGCGCGAACGATCCCGGCGGCGTCATGGCCGGGGTCGCGGCGAAACTGAGCGATGCGGACATCCGGGCCGTCGGCGGCTATCTCGCCGCCGTGCCGAGAAACTAGGACACGGGCGTGATGGCGAAAACCCCACCCCGGCTGCGCGTGATCGAGACCGAGGATATGGCCACGGACGAACCCCTTTCCGCCCTGTTTCTGTCGGAAAGCATGTCGGACCTGAACGAAGGATCGACCTTTCTCGACCGCCTGAGCATGGAAGAGGTCACCTTCATCCGCTCGCGCGGGTCCACCATCAAGGCCCAGCGTGGCGAAGGCATCTTCCATCAGGGCGACCGCCACGAAGGCATCTATCTGATCGAAAGCGGGCGCGTGCGCACCTTCTGCACCGGACCGTCAGGGCGCGAGCTGACCCTGGCCTATTGGACCCCCGGTCACTTCATCGGCGGGCCCGAGGTGTTCGGCGGTGGCGTCCATCTGTGGTCCGGCGAGGCCATGGAGGATTCCCGCGTCATGGCGCTGTCGGGTGCCGTGGTCCGCGACCTGATCGAACGCATGCCGATCTTCGCGCTCTGCCTGATCGACGCCCTGGTCGCCAAGGGCAAATGCTATTCCCAGCTGGTGCAGATGCTGGGCACGCGTTCCGTCGCGCAGCGCCTGGCGCAGCTTCTCAAGATCATGGGCCAGGTCCACGGCCGCGACGACGCCGAAGGCATACTGATCGACCGGCGGGTGACCCACGACCAATTGGCGGACATCGTCGGTTCGACCCGGCAATGGGTGACCACGACCCTCGACCGCTGGCAGAAGGATCAGGTGATCCTGATCCGCGGCCGCATGATCGTGATCCGCAAGCCGGATACGCTGGAAGACCTCGCCGATTCCTGACGGAAATCTCTAGGAAAGGGGGGCCGGCGGTGTGACCCCAAGGTCCCGCCCGGCGCCCGAAATGGCCGCCCAGGCGTCGGGGGCCAGGGGAATGCCGTCCCTGCGCCGCGCGTCCCGCATGCGGGCCTCGGGCTCGCCGGGCACCAGAACCTCGCCGCCGCCCGCGACGGGCTTGGCGCTTTTCACGTAATCGACGTAGCGGCGGAGTTCGCGGGCGTAATCGTCCTCCGCCCCGAAGCGGTCGCGGGACATGTAGATCGACAGCATGCCGTTATAAATCTTGTCGTAGCCTGGCCCGGTGGCGCCCGAGCCGGTGAGCGCCCCCGCCAGCAATTCGCACATCAGGGCCAGACCCGACCCCTTATGCCCGCCCATGGTGACCAACGCGCCCGCACCGTTGCGCGAATTGGGCTGCACCGCCGGGTCGCTGGGACCGTACAGCATGGCCGGGTCCGCACTGGGCCGGCCGTCGGGTCCGATCAGGCTGCCTTCGGGCAGGGGCTTGCCGCCCTTGGAGGCGACCAGAACCTTGCCCTCGGCGACCAGGGAGGTCGCGAAATCCAGGATCACCGGCGCACCGCCCGCCCCCGGCACGCCGATCGCGACGGGTGCGGTGGACATGCGCCGCTCCGCCCCGCCGAAGGGGGCAACCAGAACGCTGCCCGCGACGTTGACGAAATGGACCGACACCTGGTTTTCCGCCGCCGCCGTCTCGGCGAAGGCGCCGATGCGCCCCAAATGCCCGGCGTGGCGCAGGGCGACCACGGCGACGCCCAGATCCTTGGCCCGCTCAATGCCGCGGACCACGGCCTGCGGCCCCACGGTCTGGCCGAACCCGAACTGACCGTCGAGGATCATCAGCGCCCCCGCGTCGCTGACCACGGATACGTCGCGGTCGGCGACCAGGTTGCCGGTCTTGAGCCAGCCGAGATAGCGCGGCGTGCGGATGACGCCATGGCTGTCGTGGCCGGACAGGTTGGCGCCGACCAGGTTTTCGGCGATGCGCATGCCCTCGGCCGTCGAGCAGCCGGCGGCGTGGAACACCTCGGCCAGGAATGCCGTCAGGGCATCGGCATCGATGCGCAGCGCATCCGTTCCCATGCTCACAACACGTCCTTGTTGACGACAAAGGCCGGGTCCAGGTCGCCGTCTAGGCCGGCCAGGGCGTTGCGCACGGCGGTTTCCGCGACACGGCGACCCGTCTCGACCGTCAGGGCCGAGTTGTGGGGCGTGAACAGAACGTTATCAAGAGCCAGCAGGGGACAATCGTCCTTGGGCGGCTCGTCCTTGGTGACATCCAGTCCTGCCCCGCCAAGATGACCAGAGGTCAGGGCCGCGTGCAGGGCGTCCTCGTCGATCAGCGAGCCCCGCGCCGTGTTGATGACATAGGCCCCCGGCTTCATGGCCGCGAATTCGGCCGTGCCCAGCAGGGGCGTGCCATCGTCGTTGGCCGGTAGGTGCAGGCTGACGAAATCGGCCTCGCCCAGGGCGTCGTGGAAGTCGGCGACGTAGCCGTAGTTCAGGCGTTCGGCCTCTTTCCGCGTTGCCTCGCGGCCGCAGGCGATCACCCGCATGCCGAAGGCGGCGCAGCGCTTGGCGGCCTCGCCGCCGATGCCGCCGAGACCGACGATCAGCACTGTCTTGTCGAGCATCTCGTGGCTTAGGCTCTTGAACCGTTCGGCATATTTTCCCGTGCGGGTGTTGCGGTCCATCACCGCGATCTGGCGGCTCAGACCCAGCATCAGCAGCACCGTATGCTCGGCGACCGAGGCCGCCAGCGCGTCGCCGACGATGGCCAGCGGAATGCCCCGCCCGCTCAACGCCGCCACGTCGATATGGTCGTAACCGACACCCAGGCGCGAGACGACTTTGAGGTTGGTCGCCCCGGCGATGGCCTGGGCGGTCAAAGGGGTCAGACGCATGATGACAGCGTCGGCGTCCTTGATGGCATCCGCCAGGCTGTCCGGAGTCAGGCCCTGTTCAAGCCGAACATCCAGGCCATCGCGCAGGGACAGAAGTTCCATGCCCCGCGCATGCACGGGGCCTTCGACAAATATGGTCGCCATGATGTGCCGCCCTTAGGACGCGTCGTCGAAATCGAGCGGATCGCGGGTTACCCGTTCACCAGGACGGTAAAGAACCATGACCGCGCCAACGGCGATCAGGGCGACCGCCAAGACCGCGAACTGGAACGGCACGAAGTCCTTTACGTGTTCCTGACGTAGGCCCAAGAACGCCAGCACCCCGATAATGGCGGCGGCAAGCACCCAATAGACGGGCCGGCCGATGAATAGATCGGATATCTTCATTATGCGGTCTCCGGAGTAAGGCGGCGGCGCGTAACCGCGAACACAACGATGCCAAGCGCACCCGCCACGGGCAGAATGAAGCTGGATACCCCATCGATCAGCGGTTCCATCGGCGGCAGCAAGGCCAATATCGACAGCACCCCGATGACCGCCCGCATGGCGGGGTTGACCGGGCCCTTGAACCAGCCTTCAAGCACCACCGACAGTCCCCACAGGCTGATGAAGGCGGATACCGCCGACAGGCAGGTCAGCCAAAGCGGACCTTCGAACAGCAGGGCCGGGTTATAGACGAACGCAAACGGCACCAGATACTTGGCGATGCCGATGCGCGCCGATTCCACGGCCGTCCCCATGGGACTGGACCCGGCAATGGCCGCCGCCGCGAAGGACGCCAGCGCCACCGGCGGCGTGATGGTCGACACCACGCCGTAATAGAAGGCGAACATATGCGCCGCCATGGGTTCGACCTTGAGATGAATTAGCGACGGCACGATCAGCGCCGCCACGGTGATGTAGACAGCGGTGGTCGTCATCCCCATGCCGAGGATGATGGCCGCAACACCGGTCAACGCCAGCAGAACAAACAGACTGCCGTCGGCCATGTTGATCACTTCGTTGGTGAACTTGAGGCCCAGGCCCGACACGAAGATGGAACCGATGATGATCCCGGCGCAGGCGCAGGCAACGGTCACCGGCATCGCCGCGCGCACGCCGGATTCCAGCGCCGACAGCAGGTCAACGGGGCTCATCCGGGTAAGCGGGTCGCGGAAGCTGAGGACGATCAGGGTCACGATGGCCCAGAATGCCGACAGCATGGGTGAATAGCCCCAGGCCAACAGACCGACCAGGACACCGAGGGTCAGCAACTGATGCCAGCCGTGTTTCAGCACGTTCATGGCACGCGGCAGGGTGCGCTTGTCCAGGCGTTTGATACCGTCCTTTTCGGCCTCGATATCGACCATGAAATAGATGGTCGCGAAATACAGCAGCGTCGGAATGATCGCGGCGATGATCACCGTGAGATAGCTGACGTGCATGAATTCGGCGATGATGAAGGCGGCAGCCCCCATGATCGGCGGCGTGATCTGCCCGCCCGACGACGCACAGGCCTCGACCGCGGCGGCGAACTTGGGCCGGTAGCCGAGCTTGCGCATCAGGGGGATGGTGAACGACCCGGTTGTCACCACGTTGGCGACGGCGGACCCGGACACGGTGCCGAGGAAGGCACTCGCCACCACCGATGCCTTGGCCGGTCCGCCGCGGCGGTGGCCGGTCAGCGCGATGGCAAGGTCGATGAGCATGCGCCCCGCCCCCGTGCGGATCAGGATCGCGCCGAAGATGATGAACAGCACGATATAGGTCGCGGCGACCGATATCGGGATGCCGAACATGCCTTCGGAGCGAATGAACAGAATGTCGATATATTTGGTGACCGACGTCGGCGGGCCGTACAGGAAGCCGCCGAACTTATCCGCGTAGAGCGAATGGACGACGAAGAACGAGGTCACAATGACCATGGGTAGGCCGACGGAGCGGCGCGTCGTTTCCATGACCAGGAAGATCAGCAAAAAGCCCATCCATAGATCGGATTCGATCAATTCCCCCTCGCGTTGGGAAAACGCGTCCAGATCCCACAGCGTGTAGACCTGTACCGCGAGGACCGCGAACACCAGCAGCGCATCAATCCCGAACATCCCCCATTGCAGGGGCGTGGCCGGGCGGTCGCGCCAGGATTTTCGGCCAAGCGGGAACAACAGCACCGCCAGCACCATCATTCCGGTCAGATGCGTTGACCGGAAGGCCCGCGATTGCGGCGTGCCGAAAACGGCGACGTAAAGATGAAACAGGGCCAGCGCGATGGCGACGGTCGCGACAGTCAGGGCGACCCAGGTCACCAGATCGTAGCCGCGGCGCATCAGCGCATGTTCAAGAACAGAGAATTCCCGCACTTCGTCGTAGTGCAGGGCTTCGGGCGAATCGGTTTGTTTATCTGTCATGGGGGTGCCGGATCAGCACGGGCCTTAGGGGATAAAACCACGCGGCAAGAACGAAGACAGGCAAACCCGCCGCACGATGAATGCTGGCGCGGCGGAAACCAGTCCGCCGCGCCGATGACATCCACTATCCCCTAGGGGCCGTTACTTAACGCCTTTTTCGTCGTAGTACTTCTTGGCGCCCGGATGGATCGGAAGCGCCGCGCCGAGAAGCGCGTTTTCCAGCTTCACGGACTCCCACACCTTCTTGACCTGAACCAGGTCGCCATGATGTTCCCACAACGCCTTGGTCATCTTGTAGACCGTGTCTTCCGACACGTCCTTGTTGGCCACCATGATCGTCACCGCGCCCAGGATCGGGGTCGGCTTTTCGATGCTCTTGTAGTGGTCCTTGGTCATGGTGATTTTGATGTAGCCCGGGTTTTCCGAAAGGATGTCGGCCAGGATCTTGTCGTCGACGCCAATGAAGCGGATGCCCGGGGAGAATTCCAGATCGAGGAACGACGCCTGCGGCACGCTGGTCACCGCCGTGAAGGCGTCAATGTGACCGTCCTTCATCAGCGAGACGGAATCGGAATAACCGACGTGGTGAACCGTGCCGCCGTTCTTCTTCACGTCGTCGACGGTGAAGCCGTATTTGCCGAAGATCAGCTGCGCCGCGGCATAGCCGGACCATTTCAGCTTGCCGGGGCTGAGGTTCTTATCCTTCAGGTCGGCATAGGACATGATCTTGGAATTGGCCGGAACGGCGGTCTGCACACCGGCGGGATACAGGGTCGCGATGTGGCGGATGTTCGGGTTTTTCGACTTGAACACCGGGGCATTGCCCTTGAGGCCGTCGAACGCGGTATGACCGTAGGTCCAGCCCAGTTCCGCTTCCTTCTTGTTGACGTCAAGCACGTTGCTGACGCCGCCGCCCGGACCGTTGGACACGGACAGGCCGCCGATCTTGCCGAAGATTTCCGCCATCTTGGCGCCCAGCGGATACCAGCTGCCGCCGGACGGGCCGGAAACGATGCGGACGAATTCATCAGCCTTGGCCGAAACATGGCCCGCCATCACCAGCGGCGCCGCGAGCAACACAACCTTCACAAACTTCTTCATTGGAGTCCTCCCAAAAGGATCAAAGACGTCTTCGGCCGGATGTTTCCTGGGGTAACGTATTTTTATCGGGCGCATCGGCCAAAGAATGCACCAGACAAAATTGTTAGTGTCCCGGCGACAACATGTCAATTTAAAGGACAAATTTTGACTTGGCCCCACGAACCCGCCAAGATGCCAGCGCTGAGCGTCCCAGAACGCACGCCCGGCAAAACGGGAGAAGTGGTTGAAGACGTTACCACAATCGTTGCAGGGATCCGACATTGCGGCCGATCTGGACCCGGGCGCCGGACTGATCCTGGTGCCCGGCCGCCGCCAGTTGCTGAGCGACCAGTTGTACGGTCAGATTCTCGACCAGATCGTGGCGGGCGTGCTCAACGAAGGCGATCGCCTGCCGCCGGAAAAGGAAATCTGCAAGATGTTCGGGGTGTCCCGCCCGGTCGTCCGCGACGCCCTGTTGCGGCTGCGTGCCGACGGTCTGCTGCGCGCCAGGCAGGGCAGCGGCACCTTCGTCATGCGCCGCCCGGTGGACCGCATCAAGGAATTCACCAAGTCCGCCGATCTGGCACGCTTCCTGCGATGCCTCGAGGTGCGGATGCCACTTGAGGCGGCGGCGGCGCGGCTTGCCGCCGAGCGCCGAACCTCCGCGCAGTTGACCAAGATCGAGGCCGCCCATCAGCGCCTGATCGAGGATGTCTCGACCGGCCATATCACACCGCAGAACGATCTATCGTTCCACGCCGCGATCGCCGACGCGACCGGCAATGAATTCTTCGCCCAGGTGTTCGCCCCCATCCATAATTCCATTGTCGGGTTCATGAACGTGTCGCTCAACCTGACGCGCACGGGGTCGCGCGAACGCATTCTGCAGGTTCTCAACGAACACACCCTGATCCTGGAAGCCATTCAAGGCCGGGAACCGGAAGCCGCACAGGTCGCCATGCAGTTCCACATCGAACGGTCGCGCCGCCGTGTCACCGACCGTGCCCAAGACACTTGAGGGAACCCGGGTGTCGGCCGTCACCTGAAAGCACACGAGTATTTGTTACCTCGGATAACAACTTTCCATGCGCCCCGGTTTCCCCGGCAGTGGACTGCCCCCATCACGGCCATAGGTAGCGGCCAAAGGAAAGACAGCCATGACCAACACGGATACCTCACCCGCCATCGCCCTGATCGGTGCCGGCACCATCGGCACCGCCTGGGCCGTGGTGTTCGCAAGCGCCGGCATGTCGGTGCGGCTTTACGACGCCGAGGCATCGCGCTTGCCCACCGCCCTGGACATGGCGCGGGCACGGTTGGTCGATCTCGCCGCGTACGGCCTGATCGACGGCGACGTGGACGCCATCATGGCCAAAATCACCCCGGCGGCGGACCTGGAAACGGCCCTGGCGGGTGCGGATCACGTGCAGGAAAACGCACCCGAGGATCTGGAGTTGAAACGCGATCTGCTGGCCCGGGTGGCGGCGACCGCCCCGGCGAACTGCACCATCGCCAGTTCGACCTCGTTCATCGAACCGTCGCGCCTGTTCGACCACGTCCAGGGGCGCGAACGCTGCCTGGTGCTGCATCCGGGCAACCCGCCGTTCCTGATCCGCGTGGTCGAAGTCGTGCCCGCCCCCTTCACCGCCGCCGACGCGGTCGCCCGCTGTAACGCCCTGCTGACCCGCGCCGCCATGGCGCCGATCGCCGTGAACAAGGAGGTCGAGGGTTTCGTGTTCAACCGCCTGCAGGGCGCGCTTCTGCGCGAGGCCTATTGCCTGGTGCGTGACGGGGTGACCACGGCAGGCGACATCGACCGCATCGTGCGCGACGGCATGGGCATCCGCCTGGCCGTGACCGGGCCGTTCGAAAATGCCGACCTCAACGCCCAGGGCGGGATCGAGGCCCATGCCAAACGCATGGGCCCGTCCTATGCCCGGCTGGGCGCGGAGCGGGGCCAGAACGACCCTTGGACGGACGACATGGTCGCCACGGTCGCGGCGGAACGGCGGGCCGCCCTGCCGCTGGACCGGAAGGACGCCCGCGCCGCCTGGCGCGACCGGGCGGTGATGACCATCCTGCGCGCCCGCAAGGATTTCCTGGATTAGGTGTTCCGGGGCGGCAGGTCCGGCCCGGCGACGGCCCCCGCCCGGGCAAGATCGTCAATTTCCTTGTCGGAAAGGCCCAGGGTAGCCAGCACCCGGCGCGTACTTTCGCCCTCGCCTTCGGGCTGCGTCAGGGGGCGGCGCGACCAGACGTCCGAGGTAAAGCCCAGGCCCGGCACCTTCACCGGCGCATCGAGCCCCGGCAGGGGCAGATCGTCGAGACAGCCCGACGCCGCCGTCTGCGGGTGATCCAAAATCTCACCCAACCCCCGCACCTTGCCCGCCGGCACGGCGGCCTCGGCCAGGATCGTTTCCCATTCAACCGCGGGCCGGGTACGGAACACGCGGTCCAGCGCCGCCGCCACCCGGGCGCGGTCGGCGTCGTTGAGCGCATCGGGCGCGGTGCTGCCGGCCAGCGACGCCAGATCGTCCAGGCCCAGGGCGGCGACCATGCGCACGGCCTGGGCCGAGGTATTGGCCGTGATGACCAAATGGCCCTCGGCCGTATCGAAGCGCCCGGCAAAGGGGCTGCCGCTGAACGGCGTGTTGCCCATCAGGCCCCGTTCGCGGCCGTCGGTCTGCACGTCGATGGCGAAGGAGCCCATCATGGCCAGGACCGAAGACAACATGGGCACGTAAAGGTGCTGTCCCTGCCCGGTCTGGCGCAACTGATGCAAGGCGCCGGAAACCGCCAAGGCCCCCGTCAGCCCGGCGATGTAATCAGTGATCGGCAGACCGACCCGCTGCGGGCCCGACTGTTCCGTGCCGGTCATGCTCATCAAGCCGGACATGCCCTGCACGATGTGGTCATAGGCCGGCACGCCGGAAAGCGGCCCCTCGGGGCCGTAGCCGGTGAGCGAGCAATAGACGATGTCGGGCTTCACCGCCCGGACGTCGTCATAGCCCACGCCCAGGCGGTCCATGACGCCGGGGCGGTAGTTTTCCATGACCACGTCGCAGGTCGCCGCCAGCTTGAGGAACAAGTCGCGGCCGCCGGGTGCCTTGAGGTCCATGAGAATACAGGCCTTGCCCGCGTTCTGGGCCGCGAAGGACCCGCCCATGCCTTGCGCGCGCAAGTCCGCCGAGCCGCCATGTCGGCGCACGAAATCGTCGCCGCCGATGCGCTCCACCCGGATCGCGTCCGCCCCCATAAGGCAAAGCTGATAGGTCGCGAAGGGGCCAGCCAGGACATGGCTGGCGTCCAGCACGCGCACGCCGGAAAGCGGCAGACCGCCTTTGGTCATTTGCCGGCGATCCAGGCCGCTTGTCCCTGGGCCTTGGCCAGGGCATCTGCCCCACCGGGTCGGAGAACGCCGGTCGCGAGATCGATGATCGTGCCCGATCCCGCCGCGTCACCGCCGGTGACCGTTCCCTTCCCGGCCTTGACCGCCCAGGCGCCGTCTCCCGCCGCCGCCAGGGCGCCGGTCAGATGGCGCAGGACATGGAAGGCCGGGCGCGGGTTGTACAGCCGGTCGACCACGCCTTGCCGCGCGAAATAGCCGCGGTCGACATCGGAGAAGGTGTCGCAATAGACATGGGCATCGGCGTTGGCATGGGCCGCCGCCAGGGCTTCGGCCACGCGCGCCGCGACCCAGGGCTCGTCGGCCTGTGCCGTGCCCGGGCTGCCGATGGACATGCGGATGTGCAGGGAGACCTTGAGCCCATGGGGGGACGCCGCCTTGACCGCCGCCGCGACGGCGTCCGCCGGCGGCGTTTCCCCGGCGACGCGAAACACGATGCCCTTGACCCCCGGGATCGCCGCCGCACGGGCGATCTGGTCGTCCTCGTCCGGGGTGAAGCCGTGGTTGATCATGTGGAAGTACTTCTCGCCGCCCCGCTCCATCTCGTCCTTGGAGCGCAGTTTGGAAAGATAAAGGTCAATGCCCGCGGCCTCCGCCACCGGCAATGCTGCGGCGGCGACATCGGGCAGGTCCGAAAGATTCTGCGCGACTTCCCAGATATCGATCAGGCCCTTGGCGCCCTTCACGGCGGCCGCCAGTTCCGCATCGGGCGCGTCGAAGGAAAACAGGGTGAACAGGAAGCCCAGGTCCGACAGCACATCAAGCCGCGCCCGGTGGCCGGGGTCGAGCAGGTCGCGGGCGGGAATGCGCAGGCGGCGCACGCCCATTTCCATCAGCGCCATCAGGGCATAATCGTTGCGCGTGCGCTTGCGGTCGAATTCATCCAGGCCGCCGGAGGGCGGAATCTCGATGACTTCCAACCAGTTCTGGCGCATGTCGAAGCCGAACCGGATGACCGGGCTTTGCCGCGGATGGACGGGTGCGACGGTGTCGGGCACGACCGCCACGGGGGCGCCCGGTTCAACCACCGTGCCGTAGGTGCGGACAATTTCACACAGATGCCCGTTCTCGTGCACATGGACGATGAAATAGCCCAGCTTGTTCCAATCGTTGCGCCCGGCCTCGAATTCCGGCGGCGGGGCGGCGCGGTACATTTCTGAATAGTCCTGGCGGACGAAGGCCGTGGACGGCAGCAGCCAACATTGCGTGACCCCGTGGCGGTGGTACCAGAAATTATGGACATGGCCCGCGAACATGGCCTCGACCTTGTGCTTTTCCAGAAGTTCCAGCAGCCACGACCGGCCCGGCTCGCCGATGTTGTCGTAGTGCTCGTCCTCGTCCGGATAGGTCAGGTAAGGCGGGTAGTGGGTGTTGAGGAAGACACGCTGACCGGCAGCCTCGGCCGCCGCCAGTTCCGCCTCCAGCCAGGCTTTCTGTTCGGCTTCCGCCGCCAGGCCCGAATTGACGATCTGCGCGTCGATCAGGATGAAGCGGATCTTGCCGTGATCGAAGGCCTGGTAATTGGGGCCGAAATGCTGATCCCACAGGTCCAGAAATTCGGGCCGCACCATGCCCGCCGGGCACCAGTCCACGGGCTTGTCGCCGACATCGTGGTTGCCGGGAATAACGTAGAGCTTGTGGCGCAGGTCCTTGACCTGATCCTTGAAGCATTGCGCCGCCTGCTCATAGAGATGCGGAATGTGGGGGACGGGGTGCAGCAGATCACCCAGGTGGAGGACGAAATCGACGTCGCGCGCGTTCAGGTCGCGGATCACGTGGCGCATGCGGCCGTTAGCCAGCTTGTTGACCTCGAACGGTGAGTTGCACTCCTCCTCGCCCTGATTCAGGTGCGTGTCTGTGATCACCGCATAGGTAAAAAGCCGCTGTCCCAGCGTATCCGTCGTCATGTTTATCGAATCTCCTGTCGTTCCCCGCATATTCGGGTCTGCGCAGGGATCATGGCAATGGGAAAGGTTCCATCCCAGGGCCAATTCGGGGGGACCGGTTGGCCGCGGCCGCCTTGACGCGGATGCGGTGGTCCTGTTCAGTTGCAATGTCAGCCGGGGGGCATGGCCAACAAAAGCAATCGATCAAAAAACCGACAACGGAGGACCATCCATGCCCACGCCCGACACGGCGATCACCGCCATTCATCATCGCACCGTGTTCGACAGCCGGGGGGTTGAGACCCTGGAAGTCGACCTGCACACGCCCGCCGGGTTTTCCCGCATGGCCGCCCCCTTCGGCGCGCCCGGCAGCCGGGGCGAGTTTGAGGCCCCGGCCTATGCCCCCGCCGGGCTTGCCGCGACACGCGCGCTTCTTGATAAGGAAATCATCCCCCGCCTGATCGCCATGGACGCCGCCGACCAGGAAGCCATTGATGAGACCCTGATGGACATCGACGGTACCGCCAATTTCGAACGCATCGGCGGCAACACCTCGACGGTCCTGTCCCTGGCCGCCGCCAATGCCGCGAGCGATGCCTTGGGCATTCCGCTCTACGAGCGCCTGCACACCGGCGACGACTGGATACTGCCCCTGCCGCTCGGCAATGTGGTCGGCGGCGGTGCCCATAGCTTGGGTCCGGCCCCGGACATGCAGGAACATCTGGTCATTCCCGTGGGTGCGACGACCCTGCGCCAGGCGGTCGAGGTCAACCTGCGGGTCCATGCGGAAGCGGGCCGCATTCTGGAAAAGCGCGGCCGGGGATTCGCCGGCGGCATGGACGACGAGGACGCCTGGGCCGCTGACCTGACCGATTTCGAAGCCTTCGAGGTGGTCGAGGAGGCCAAGAAGATCGTCGAGGACGCGGAGGGCGTGGAACTGCGCCTGGGCACGGACCTGGCGGCGGACCGCCTGTGGGACAAGGCCAAGCAGGCCTATGTCTACGATCGGGAAGGCGTCAGCCGCAGCCGTGCGGAACAGTTGGATTTCGTTTGCGAGCTGATCGAACGGTTCGATCTGATCTATGTGGAAGACGCCTTCGACAGCAACGATTACGACGCCTTCGCCGAATTGAACCGGCGCGCGCCGACGCGCTGCCTGGTATCCGCCGACGACGTATTCGCCAGCAACTGCGAACGCACCCAGGTCGGCATCGGCAAGGACGCGGCGCGGCTGATGATCGTCAAGCCGAACCAGGTCGGCACGGTGACCGGCGCCCGGCGGACCGCCGATCTGGCGCGGGCCAACGGCATCCTGCCGATCATTTCCAACCGTTCGGGCGAAACCGCCGACGTGTCCATCGCCCATCTGGGCGTGGCCTGGAGCACGGTCGGCATCAAGGCCGGCATCCGCGGCGGCGGGCGGATTCTTAAGCTCAACGAACTGATTCGCATCGAACAGACGCGGGATGACATCACCCTCGCCCGTTGGTAGGGGCGACGGCCTAACCCGGGGCTTGGCGCTTGGCCGTCTGAACCATGACCTCCAGGCGGTCGAGGAACCGCGACCGGTCGGCCTTGGAAAAGGGGCGGGGGCCGCCGGTGATTTGCCCGGTTTCGCGCAGGGTCTGCATCAACTCGCGGTTGGCCAGGGCCATGCCGATGCCGTCGGCGGTGAACGGGTCGCCGGTGGGTTTAATCGCCTGGGCGCTCTTTTCCAGGCAGCGCGCGGCCAAGGGAATGTCGTTTGTCACGCAGATGTCGTGGGCCGCGATGTGCTCCGCGATCCAATCGTCGGCGGCGTCGGCCCCCTGAGTGACGATGACGGTTTCGACCATGGGATCGCGGGACGGGCGGATGCCGCCGTCGGACACCATGCGGGTTTTCAGCCCATGGCGGGCCGCCACGCGCAGCACCTCGTCCTTTACCGGACAGGCGTCCGCATCAATATAGATTTCCACCACAACGCTGCTCCCTTGAATTCGCGCCGCCATCCTAGCCCCAGAAACCGGAACCGCAATCCTGCCTTCGGTTTGCCATGTCTAATCTGCTAATCTCGCGACCATGATGAACGGGGTTCGGTTTCGATTAAGTTTTCCGGCGGCGCTGGCGGCAATGCTGATGCTTGCCGTTCCGCATGCCGTCCGGGCGGCGGACGGCGACGACGAACGCCCCGGCACCTTCGTGCTGCAGGTCGAGAACGACCTGTTCGGCGCCGGCACGGACCAGTACTACACCCAGGGCGTGCAGGTGACCTTCGTGCCCAAGGACAAGTGGGAACCGGAATGGTTCAAGGACCTCATGGACATGATCCCGGGGGTCAATCTGGACGGCAATTCGACCTATGTGGTTGCCCTGGGTCAGCAGATGTTCACGCCCGAGGACACCACCCTCCCTGACCCGGACGCCACCGATCGGCCCTATGCGGGCTGGCTGTTCGCCTCCGTCGGCGCCATCGTGGAAAAGCCGGATTCCAACCTGTTGCAAAACGTGTCGCTCGATCTCGGCATCGTCGGCCCGGCGTCGCTGGGTGGGTATACCCAGCGGCGCTGGCACTCGCTGATCGGCGTCGGCCTGCCGCGCGGCTGGGGCAAGCAGCTGCATAACGAACCGGGCATCATGCTCAGCTATCAGGCGCGTCTGCGCCAACCGATCCTGGGCCCGCAGCATGTCCTGGAATTGGACGTGACGCCGACGGCCGGGGTCGCGCTGGGCAACGTGCTGACCCAGGCATCGGTGGGGGCGTCGATCCGCCTGGGCCAGAACCTGGGCCTGACCTACGGCGCGCCGTTCATCCGCCCGTCCCTGCCCGCCGCCGCTATTGTCCGCGCCAAGGGGCAGTTCGGCTGGAACCTGTTCGCCGGCATCGAAGGCCGCGCCGTGGCGCGCAACATCTTCCTGGACGGCAACACCATCGGCGACAGCCGCAGCGTCGATAAGAAGAACTTCGTTCTGGATTTCCAGGGCGGCATCGAATTCACCCTGGGTTATGCCCGCCTGTCGTTCACGCAGATCTATCGGACCCGCGAGTTCGAGGGCCAACGGGTACCGAGCCAATTCGGCTCCATTTCCCTGTCGGCCATCTTCTGAGCGATCAGATGGCGCCCGCCTTGCGCAGGGCGTCAAGCCGCGACGCGTCCAACCCCATTTCCCGCCCGTAAACATCGCCGTTGTCGGCCCCCTTGTCGCGGCCGGTGAACAGCACCTTGCCGTCCGTGCGCGACAGGCGCGGCACGACGTTATGGACCGTCAGGTCGCCCAGGTCCGGATCGGGGATGGAAACCAGAGCGTTCCGCGCCTTGTAATGGGGGTCGGCGAACAGGTCGCCGACATCGTACACCGGCCCCGCCGCGACCTGATGACGGCGCAGGATTTCCACCGCCTCGTCGCGAGGATGCTGTTTCATCCAGGCGGCGATGAGCGTGTCCAATGCCTCGATGTTGGCGATGCGGTCCACATTGGTCGCGAACCGGGGGTCGACCGCCAAATCGGGGCCGCCGATGACTTCGAGCAGGCGCATGGCCACGGGCTGGGCGCTGCCGGACAGGGCGACGTACTTGCCCTTTTCCTTGCTTTCATAGGCCCCGCGCGGCGCCGCGTCGGGCAGACGGTTGCCGTGACGCTGACGCACCACGCCCAGCTGGTCATATTCCAGATAGACGCTTTCCAGCAACCGCGACATGGCCTCGCAGATGCTGGCGTCCACCACCTGGCCGCGCTTTTCCGGATCGCGGTCGCGGGCGTGCAGGGCGACCATCACCCCGTAGGCGCCGAAGGCACCGCAGACCCCGTCGGCCAGCGCCAGTTGCGGCAGCAGCGGCGGCGTGTCCGGCGTGCCGGTGATCGACGCAAAGCCGCTCATGGCCTCGGCCAGGGTGCCGAACCCGGGCAGGCTGGAATAGGGCCCGGTCTGCCCGAACCCGGTCGTCCGCAACATGACCAAGGACGGATTGACCTTGGCCAGGTCCTCGTAGCCGACGTTCCATTTTTCCAGCGTGCCGGGGCGGAAGTTCTCGACCACCACATCCGCCGATTTGACCAGGTCCTTCAGCAGGTCCTGACCGTCCGCATGTTTCAGGTTGAGGGTCACCGCGCGCTTGTTGCGGCTGATGGTCTTCCAGTACAGCGAGATGCCGTCCTTTTTCATCCCGAAAGCGCGGATATGGTCGCCGTTTTCCGGATGTTCGACCTTGATCACGTCGGCCCCGAAATCCGCCAGGAAGGTCGCGGCCAGGGGGCCCGCCCCCATGGTCGCGATGTCCAACACCCGCACCCCGGAAAGCGGCAGGCCCGCGCGCGCGTCTTCGTTCTGATCAGCCATCGTCGTTTCCTTTGGTGATCGGCGGGGCCAGCCGCCCGGCCCGCCGCAGGACCTTTTCCGCCATCAGGGCGATGTCGACGGCGACGAAATCGCCATCGACCATGAACACGCCCCGGCCGGTCCCTTTCGATTCCTCGAAGGCGGCCAGGATCTTTTCCGCATGGGCGATCTCGTCTTCGCCCGGGGTGAACACGCCGTTCACCGGGTCGATCTGGTTGGGATGGAACACGACCTTGCCCGTGAACCCGAGCGCCCGGGCGTCGAGCGCGTCCTGGCGGGCCAGGGGGCCGTCCTTGACGTCCTTGAAATAGGCGACATCGACCGCCTGCAGCCCGTTCGCGGCGGCGGCCACGGCGATGCGGGAGCGCGGATAGAGCAGCGATTCCCGGGAAATCTCGATCCCCGTGGACAGGCTGTAATCGCCCGATCCGAAGAACAATCCCGTCAAGCCGCCGGCGGCGGCGATGTCTTCGACCCGCGTCAGGCCCAGCGCCGTCTCCACCGTCGCGAACAGGGCCGCCCGGGCAAGCGGCCCGTCCTTGCCGTCCAGATAGCTGCGCAGTTCCGTGATCTGGGCCGGGTCTTCGACCTTGGGAATGTAAAGGCCGTCGACGGGCAGACCGTCCAGGGCGTCCAGGTCGTCCCGCCACAGGTCCGTGTCGATGCCGTTAATGCGCACCATGCGTTCACGGCGGCCGTAATTGACATTCGTCAGGGCGGCGTGGATGCCGTCGCGCGCCGCCTGCTTATGGGTCGGCGGCACACCGTCTTCCATATCGAAGATTACGGCATCGATGGCCAGGGTCGCGGCCTTGGCGGTCTTGCGGGGCTCATGCCCCGGCAACAACAGGAACGTTCGGCGTGCGGTTTCCGGCATGGTTTCCTCCGATCGGCGCGGCCTGGATGGGCGCCCTTGCCCCGTTGCTATCAGGTCACCGCAAGGCGGTGAAACAGGAAGGCCGGATAGGCATATATGATTTTCTTATGGCCCCAGGCGGGCCGGCGGAAGACAATGCGCCCCGCATCTTGAACAAGGCTTCGCCCATGGAAACCCGCCGCCTGGACTATTTCGTGCGCATCGTCGACGCCGGTAGCATTTCCCGCGCCGCCCAGGACCTGGGCCTGGCGCAACCGGCGCTGAGCCAGCAGGTGGCGATTCTGGAACAGGACGTAAAGGCGCAGTTGCTGCACCGCTCGCGCCAGGGCGTCACGCCCACGGCCGCCGGGCGCCAGTTCTACCGCCAGGCGCGGATCATCCTGCGCCAGGTCGCGGAGGCGCGGAGCCTTGTCACGGCGGCGGAGGAAAGCCTGGCCGGCACTGTCGCCGTCGGCTTTCCCAACAGTGCGGCGGCGATCCTCTGCCTGCCGCTGATCGCCCGCCTGAACGCCGAACACCCGCAGATCGAGCTACAGATCACGGAAGGCTACAGCGCCATGCTGACCGACATGGCGCAGAAAGGGCAACTCGACATGTCCGTGCTTTATCAGGAAACCCCGCCGCCCGGTATGACGATCACGGGCTTATGGATCGAAGACCTGCTGCTGGTCAGCCCGCCGGGATCGGCGCTGGGCAACCGCGTGCCGCTGGAAACCGTCGCCCGCGTTCCCATGATTGTCCCAAGCCCGGCCAACAGCACCCGCATCGCCCTTGATAAATGCCTGGGGGAGCGGAGGCTTTCGGCCAACGTTGCCTTGCAGGCGGATTCCCTCGTGACCCTGAAGAAAGCCGTTCATCAGGGCATGGGGCATACGATCCTGCCCTGGCCCGCAGTGGCGGAGGAGGTTGAAAAAGGCCTGCTGGCCGTGGCCGCGTTCGCCGATGCGCCGCTTCACCGCACGGTCGCCCTTTGCACGCCCGACGCCGTGCCGCCGAGCCCCGCCCGCGACAAGGTCGCGACGACCATCCGCGCCATCGCCGCCGACGCCCTTGCCACGGGCCGCAACCTGGGCATGCGATCGTCACCGTAACCATATGGAAGACGGGGCCATTTCCTTCCGCGCCGGTTTCTGACACGATCACGCCCTGGTCGGGAGATTCCATGTTCCTCAGCGTCTTCGATATCTTCAAGGTCGGCATCGGCCCGTCGTCGAGCCATACGGTCGGCCCCATGCTGGCGGCGCACCGCTTCGTCAGGCGCATGGAACGTCAGGACACCCTGATGACCGTGACCGCCGTGCGGGCGACGCTGTACGGTTCCCTCGCCTTTACCGGCAAGGGCCACGCCACGGACCGGGCGGTGATTCTGGGCCTGATGGGCGAAACGCCGGACGCCGTCGACCCCGACGCCGTCGACGGCCTGATCGCCGACATCACCCGGACCAAGCGCCTGAAACTGGGCGGCGGGCCGGAAATTGATTTCGACCCGGACCGGGATATCGTTTTCGATTATGGCCCCGCCCTGCCGGGCCATGCCAACGGCATGGTCATGGCCGCCTGGATGGGCGGCGGCGAAAGCACGCAAGACAGCGACCGCCCGCCGGACAAGGAGCGCGCCTATTATTCCATCGGCGGCGGCTTCATCGCCACGGACGATGAATTCGCGGCCGCGACGGAAACCGCCGACGTCGCCGGCTCCGAGCCCGACACCGTGCCCCATCCCTTCGCCTCGGCGGCCGAGATGCTGACCATGGGCGACGCTGCAAAGCTCAGTGTCGCCGCGATGAAGCGGGCCAACGAGCTGACGCATATGAACGCCACGGAGCTGGATGCCGGCCTGGACCGCATCTGGGCCGCCATGAACGCTTGTATCGAGCGCGGCGTGACGCAAGAAGGCATCCTGCCCGGCGGGCTCAAGGTCAAGCGCCGGGCCAAGGCGATCTGGGACGGCCTGCAAGCGGACAAGAAACGCAATTTCCGCCTGGAACACACGGTCATGGATTGGATCAGCGTCTATGCGCTGGCGGTGAACGAGGAAAACGCCGGCGGCGGGCGCGTCGTCACGGCGCCGACCAACGGGGCGGCCGGGATCGTGCCCGCCGTCGGGCGCTATTACCTGGATTTCTGTCCCGACGCGTCGATGGCGGGCATCCACGACTACCTTTTGACCGCGGCCGCGATCGGCGGCATCGTCAAGTCCAACGCCTCGATCTCCGGTGCGGAGGTCGGCTGCCAGGGCGAGGTCGGATCGGCCAGCGCCATGGCGGCGGCGGGCCTGGCCGCCGTTCTAGGCGGCACCAATGCCCAGGTCGAGAACGCCGCCGAGATTGCCATGGAACACCACCTGGGCATGACATGCGATCCCGTGGGTGGCCTGGTCCAAGTGCCCTGCATCGAACGCAATGCCATGGGCGCGGTCAAGGCGATCAACGCCGCGTCGCTGGCGCTCAAGGGTGACGGCACCCATTTCGTGCCGCTGGACGCCGCCATCGAGACCATGCGCCAGACCGGCGAGGACATGCTGACCAAGTACAAGGAAACGTCGGAGGGCGGCTTGGCCGTCAACCTGACGGCCTGCTAGAAAATCATCGACCACAAGAAGAAACCGGAGGACGCGAGAATGCGCTTAGCGATCATCGACGACTATCAATCGGTCTGGGACCGGTTCGTGGACTGGGGACAATTAAAGGGCGTGACCGTCGTGCCCTTCCGCGACCATGTGTTCGAGGAGGCCGAGTTGATCGCGCGCCTCAGCGAGTTCGACGCCGTGCTGCGCATCCGCGAACGCACGGAATTTCCCCGCCACGTGCTGGAAGCCTTGCCGCGCCTGAAACTTCTGCTGGCCACGGGCATGCGCAACGCCCGGTCCATCGACCTGAAGGCGGCGGAGGATCAGGGCATCACCGTCTGCGCGACGACGATCCGGCATCACGATTCCACGGTCGAGGTGGTGTGGCTGCTGCTGCTGTCCCTGTTCCGGGGTTTCACGGGCGAGGTCGCGTCGCTGCGCGCCGGCGGCTGGCAGAGCGGCCTGGGCCTGGGGCTGGAAGGCAAGACCCTGGGCATCGTCGGTCTGGGCCATATGGGCCAGCCGGTGGCCAAGGTGGCGCAAGCCTTCGCCATGAACGTCATCGCCTGGAGCCCCAATCTGACCGCCGAGCGGGCCGCGCCCTTCGGCGTCGAAGCCGTATCCAAGGAAGACCTGTTCCGCCGCGCCGACGCGGTGACCATCCACATGCCGCTGTCGGACCGCACCATCGGCGTGGTCGGGGCCGACGACATCGCCCGCATGAAGCCGACGGCCTTTCTGGTCAACACCTCCCGCCCGCAATTGATCGACGAGGACGCCCTGGTCGCGGCCCTTCAGGCCAACCGCATCGCCGGCGCCGGGATGGACGTGTTCACGTCCGAACCCCTACCGGCCGGACATATCTACCGCACCATGCCCAACGTGCTGGCGACGCCGCATATCGGCTTCGTGACGCAGGAGAATTACGAGGTCTTCTTCCGCCAGAGCTTCGAGAACCTGCAAGCCTATCTGGACGGCGCGCCGATCCGCACGATCACGCCGGAAGTGCCTTATCTGCCCGACGCGCCGCTGGTCGACACGGCCCCCGGCGACGTCACTTAAGGTCGGGGGCGGTCAGAACCGCGCCAGGAAGCCGCCGTCGACGGCGATCACCTGACCGGTCACATAGGCCGCTTCGTCCGACACCAGAAAGCGCACGGCACCGGCGATCTCATGCGGCTGCCCCCAGCGGCCCAGGGACGTGCGCTGGGCCAACCAACCGGTGACCTCCGGGTCGTCGGCCATGGCCTGATTGGCCGCCGTCGCGAAATAGCCGGGGGCGACGGCGTTGACGGTGATCCCGTCTGCCCCCAGTTCGGCCGCCGAGGCCCGCACCAAGCCGGTCAAGCCGGCCTTGGACGCCGTATAGGCGGCATCACCCGCGCGCGCGACATGGCCGGCGATGGACGTGACATGGACGATCCGCCCGCGCCCCTTGGCCCGCATCTGCGGTGCGGCGGCGCGGGTGAGGGTGAAGCCGGCGACCAGGTTGACCTCCAACAAATCGCGCACGGCCTGGGCGTCCAGGTCGTCGAGGGGCCGGCGGTCGCGGGCCCCGGCGCAGTTGACCAGAATGTCGAGACCACGCCCGTCGCCGTCTTCCAGATCATCGATGGCCGCCAGCACAGCCCCCTCGTCGGTCACGTCCAAGGGCAACGGCCGGGCCCGGCCGCCCAGCGCGGCAACCGCATCGCAGGCGGCGTCCAACGCCGGCAAGTCGCGCCCACCGAGATAGAGCAGCGCCCCGCCCTGCCCCAATGACTTGGCAATTTCCAGGCCCAGGCCGCGGCTGGCACCGGCGACCAAGGCGGTACGCCCGGACAGACTGAAAGGTTGAGCAGAGTCGGGCATGGCGGAACCTTAGCGGGAAATGGTGGTGGATTTCCGAGGAGCCTACCCCATGGATGACCAAATTGTGAGCCTGCTTACCCTTGCAATGGTCAGATTTTCGACCCAAGCTACGAGGCATTAAGTTCGTTGGGCGGGGACGATCACCCTTTTCACAGGAGACGCCCCAACAAATGACCGGATTTTTTGAAACCCTAATCCGACCGGACAAGGAAGAGCTGGACAACATGGACCGGCGGGAAGTCGGCCGTGCGGCCAACGTTCTGCAGGTCGGGGAATTCCAGCTGCTGCAGCTCGCCTACCGCGACTGGCACGACGAAGACCTGCCTGAGTATATGGTCGACTGCCTGTTCCACGACTACATGATCCACAACGACGTGCCCCCCTGGGCCCGTCATTATGCCCGCAAAATTCTTCGCCTGGACGAATCCGGCGAGATTTCGGACGATCACCGCTACCACCGCTACGACAACGACTACGGCCCCCAGGCACCGCCGCACGGGATCAAGCGGTTTTTCGTGGCGGCCGGCATCGTGACGCTGATTTTCGGCAGCGGCATGGCGGGCGCGATCATGTCGACGGGACCGGGGGCAACTCAGTTTCCGCCCTATGTTTCGGACAAGGACATCCGGGCGGCAACGCCCGACGAGCTGACCCAACAGACACCCATCCGCACCCCGATCCCCTGACCGGCCGGTGCAGGTCTTCCATCCCGCCGCCGCCCTCGGGCGGCGGATGGGAAAGCCCGTTCTGTGTGCTTGCCTAATCGGACAAGCGCCTTTACCTTCCCGCCATGTTATTGGATTTGGGATTACCGGCGGAGCTGGAGCCGCTCGTCAACATCGTCTTCCTGTTCGTGACAGGGGCGATCACGCTGCACAGCATCCGCTACCGCGATGAAGAGGGGAAGCAGGACTTCGTGCGTCTGCTGTTCGGTTCCATCGCTGCCGTGTTCTTTTTCCTGGTTCTGTTCCAGGACGTCCTCGGCGTCGTCAAGTTCGGCTGACCCCGCCGCCAAGACTTTCCAGAAAATCGCTGAATTGAGTCAGCGCGGCAACGCGCCTTACGGCTTGTGCATGCGCTGCAGTTCGTCCTTCAGCGGCAGGCGTAGAAGACGCTTTTCCTCGGGCAGTTGAAGTTGCTTGTAGAGATATTCCGCGCGGTCGCGGATCGAGGACGGCGTGTCATCGTGGTACAGCAGCCGGTCGATGAAACCCGGGCCTTCCACGGCTTCGGCATCAATCTTCAAGGAGTCGATATAATCCGACAGGGCCTGTTCGTACCGCCCCTGGGTATCATGCACGATGCCCCGGTTGCCGTAAGCCGCCGCCAGAGCGCCGCGCCCCGTGGGGTCATCGGGATCCAAGTTGTTCTTGAGGAACTCGATGGCGTGGGTCAGGACTTTTTCCGCCGCGTCATAGCGTTGCAGTTGAATCAGGGCCGCCGCTTTGCCCAATAAGGCGCCGCGGTGATTGGGCTGCACCGCCAGGGCACGGTCAAAGTCGGCGACCGCAGCCTCGAACTCACCGCTGGACAGCTTGATGTCACCTTCCCGCACCTCGAAATCGCCGGCCGGCGTTTCGACGAAGGTGCCCCAGAACGACCACACCCCGAACATGACGAAGGTCAGCATGGCCAGGTAGATGATGAAGCGTTTGAGGATGCGGGGATTGGACAAAGCTGACATGGGTGGGGTCACTTAAACCAAGTATGGACGTAAAAATAGGAGAACACGAAACACATCAGAGCAGCGGAAATGCCCGCCCGGCGCAACAGGCGCCCGCGTTCGGCGTCGTCGACGGCGTCCTCGCCCGCCTTTTCGACGGCCCGGCGCACGGTCAAAACCCAAATGAACCGGCGCACGGGCAGGAACAAGGCGGCCATCAGGGCGATCGTCCACAGCCATCGGTATTCAGGGGTGAAGAGGCTTTGCATGTTGATTAGACGCTTGGAATGTTGCCGTTTTTTTTCACTTTCTGCGTGTTCGGATCATAACAAGGAACGACCGCGATCATCCAAGGTTTTTACGGCGACAAGTTGGCGGCGGCGCAAAAAGACGGAATTTTTCGCGGCAGGCGGTGAACACGCGGAAAATGCGGAAGGCGAATGCCGGAAAGAAATCGGGGGGAGAGCCGAAGCCCTCCCCCCGATTGGGTTCCGATAGTGATATCGGCTTAGTCGTCGCCGCCCTGTGCGGGTGCGGCGTCGCCGATGTCATCCACCAAGGCTTCGATCTCGCGATCGGGAACCGTGGACATCTCCATCTTGTAGGCCAAGAACCACATCATGAAGACACCAAGAATCCACCAGATGATCTGCCAGGCCCAGATGGACGGGATGCCGAAGGTCCAGGCTTCGTAACCGGCATTCGGAGCACCGAAGATATCGTTACCGATAACGGCGCCCGGGCCGATGCCGAAGAACAGCCAGATCAGCGTGATGCCCCAAGCAACGGGGACCAGGCTTTTCTTGGATTCCGGCAGGGAAGCATGCTCACGCAGGAAGTTGTGATACTTCATGCGATGCTGCATGGCCCCTTCGTCCTGGGTCATGGCGGAGACGATCACGCAGATGGTCGCGTTGAAGAGAATCCCCCAACCGGCCGAGTGGATCGTCCAGGGCCAACGGCCCCAGCCCAGTTCGATACCGAAGAAGCCGGCAATGGAGGCGCCGAAGTTTTCGGTAAAGATGACCGCCAGACAGCCAGCCGCCAGACCCAGCGTCGCACCCTGACGGGTGATCCACGGGAACCAGCAGATGGCGGCCAGGGACGGCCACATCTGGAAGCCGAAGGCAACGGCCAGACCACCCAACAGCACCAGCGCGTCAGCCGAGAACGTGGCAACGACCAGAGCCGAGAGAACGATGATCAAGACGCCGATACGGCCGAACAGCTTCTGCGTGGCATGGTCCGCACCCGGATTCAGGTAGCGCTTGTACAAGTCACGCGTCAGCATGCCGCCGGCCGTGGACATATACGCCGCGCCGGTGGACTGCATGGCGGCCAAGGCACAGACGGCGAGAAGGCCGACCAGCCATGGGGCCGTATCGCCCACTAGGTTGATGTAATGTCCGACGATCCCGCCCTGCTTGTTGGCGGTCAGATCCGGAAGCACCTTGGAGACCCCAACACCCGCATCGTTGAAAGCGGGCGTGGCACCGAGGAAGTGGGCCCCCATGCCCTGAGCCGCGGTGAAGAAGAACAGGATCGCACCGATGCCGAAGGCCGACGCCCACACCTGCTGCGGCGCGAACGGCCGCGGGTTGGTGTTGGAGAACGACCACATGGTGAACGCCGGGGCGGAGTGAATGCCCATGAGCGCGAACATGTAGGTCAGCACCATGATGCCTGTCCAAAGACCCCCCACCGGGGTTTCCTTGCCGAGACCGGCAGTGAACTGGATGACGCCCGGAATGGCGAGGTAGGCGTTGTAATCGCCCCCGCCCCAGCCCTGGGTGGTCTTCCATTTGCCGATGTCGGTCTGACCCATTTTGGCCAGTTCCTGGCCAAAGGCGGTCCAGCCGCCCAGCTCGCTATAGGCGATGATGCCGATGACGATGATGCCGAAGGCCAGCAGGATGCACTGCACGGTGTCCACATAGGCCACGGCGCGAAGACCGCCGGACGCCACGTAGATGAACACGACCGCAGACAACAGCCACATGCCGAATTCAACACCGACCAAGCCGTCGGTCAAAGCGTTGAACAGAAGGCCCGACGCGCGCAGCTGCAGCCCGAGATACGGGATCGAGAACAGCAGAGCCACGATCACCACGAGGATACGGATCGCATCCCCCTGGAAATAAGTGGCCAGCATCTCGCCCGGTGTCACGAAACCGAAGCGTTTGCCAATCATCCACTGGCGTTTCAGGAACATCACGCCGGTAAACGGAATGGTGATCGCGTAGAACGACGCGTATGCGTACTGGAAACCGTCACGGTAGATCAGCCCCGGATGGCCCATAAAGGTCCAGCCCGAGAACGATGTTGCCGTGGCGGCCAGCACGAAGACCCACATCGCGAGCTGACGGCCCGAGATGAAGTAATCGCTGGCCGTTTTCGACATCCGCGCGCCTTTGATGCCCCAATAAATGCAATAGGCCCAATAAAGCGCAACGAATATGAACAGCCACACTACTTTAGCTGACAAGATTCATTTCTCCCCTTCTGTTCGGATCCTTGGCGCCGTGCGGTCGTTAACCCGTTGTCCAACGCCTAAGCGGACACCGAAACAGACGACACCCGGGGACCACCCCCAAATGTCGAATGTGGTGAAACGACTGAAAATCAGGACATGCCGGAACCCGGTGGCCGCCCGAAATTCACAACAACAAAATGCCGTCGTTAGGCCTCGGTCAAGGCGAAGGAAGCTCGGACCGAGCTCACCCTCTCGATGCCAGACACACAAACTCTGGAGATTTGGTGTAGGATATTACGCCTCCCACGCCTTTCCGGCGCATGTGCATCCCTGCGGAATTTTATTGTTATCGTTTCCGTTTCCTCCGCCGGCCGACTGACTCTCCTCGTCCGGCCCGCGAAGTTAGAATCCTAATAACATTTTCTGCTAATTCGCACAACTGGTAGAGACAAAGCCCAGTCCGCAAAATAAAGAATGCCCCTACGGGGCCTGTTTTGTTGCAGCGCACACTGTCAACAGGCAAGTAATCGAACCCCGACTAATTCTTTCACAATGTTTTCTATTTCAAATTTATCTTTTGTGAAACATACACACATTTATGATTGCCGATCGCGTGGTTTTCCCGCACGCAGCGTGTAAGCCGTTTGTTTCCGCCGCCGCGCTCGGCTAGGGTTTTTTCACGCTCTGGTGCGGGGCCCCGAATTCGCGGCCTGTTTCGTCGCCAGGGCGGCCTTGATCCGGAAGTGTCGGCGCAGACCCCAGGGGGAGGACGGCAGACCGCAGCATGGAGCCCCGAACCGCCATATTCCGCATGCTCGTGCGCGAGGCCATGGCCGCGATACCGCCCAGCCTGCCCACGGACGCCCTGTTGGACGATGTGGCGCGGCTGATGGCCGATTCGGGGGCCTCGGGCGTCGTCCTCACGGGGCCGGACGGGCGGCCCGACGGCATCATCACGGAACACGACATCACCCGGCGCGCCCTGTTCCAGGCCGCCGCCGACACCCCCGCGTCCCAGGTCATGACACGGCCGCTCCGCGTGATCGGGGAAACCGAGTACCTTTACCAGGCGATCGCCGTGATGCGCCGCACGGGCCTGCGCCATATGCCCGTGGTCGACCCCACCGGCCGTCTGACCGGCATGCTGAACCTGGACGACACCCTCGCGGTGGCGTCCCGCACCCTGATGGCGCAGATCGACAGCCTGACCCAGGCCGGCGACGTCGCCGGCCTGGGTCAGGTCAAGCGGGCACAGGTCACGCTCGCCGACCAACTGTTCCGGGACAACCTGCCGGCGCCCGAGATTCAGGCCCTGCTCAGCAACATCAACCTTGATATCTACCGCCGCGTGGTCGACGCCGCGATCGGCGCCATGGCCGCCGAAGGGTTGGGCCCGCCGCCGGTCGATTTCTCGGTCATCGTCATGGGATCGGGCGGGCGCGGCGAAAGCTTCCTGTTTCCCGATCAGGACAACGGCTTCATTCTCGATGATTACCCGGATTCGGAGCACCTAAGAATAGACGCCTGGTTCATCGACCTGGGTGAACGCATGACACGGGACCTGGACACCATCGGCCTGCCGCTTTGCAAGGGCTTCGTCATGGCGACCAACCCGCTGTGGCGCAAGACCCTCAGCCAGTGGAAGGCGCAAATCAGCCTGTGGAGCCGCAAGCGCGGCACGACCATGCTGCGGCTGTGCGATATTTTCTTCGATTTCAAATCGGCCTGGGGCCGCGACGATCTGGCCGACGAGCTGCGCCGCCATGTCGTCGAAACCGCCCGGGGCAACCATATGTTCCTGCGCGAGATGTTCGAGGACGATCAGGACCACGGCCCGGCGATCGGCTGGTTCGGGCGCTTCATCACCATGAAGGAAAGCGATGCCGCGGGCTACAAGGGCTATCTGAACCTGAAGCATTCCGGCACCCTGCCGCTGGTCGGGGCCATGCGGCTTTTGTGCCTGCGCGAGGGCTTGGGCATCAACCCGACGCTGGAGCGGATGCAGGCGCTTGAGGAGCGGGGCGTTCTGGCCAAGGACGAAGCCGATTACCTGCGGGGCGCCTATCGGCATATCTCCCACCTGCTGCTGCGCCAGCAGATCACCGATTTCCAAGCGGACCGGCCCGTCACCAATTTCGTGCATCCGCGCAGCCTGACCCGCCGCGAGGCGGACATGCTGAAGGATTCCTTCGAGGCCATCCGCCGACTGCGGGACCGTATGCGGGGCGAATTCACCGGCGACGTGCTACAATAAGTCCCATGCTGACGCGCCGACGTTTCCTGGAATGTGCCGCCCTGGCGGGTCTCACCGCCGCCCTGCCCGGCGGCGTTTCCGCCAACCCGGCCTTGATCACGAAGACCATCCCCCGGACCGGCGTGACCGTTCCCGTCATTGGCATGGGCAGCTGGCTGACCTTCGATGTGGGCGACGACGTATCCGCCCGCGCCGCCCGGACCCAGGTCCTGAAGACCTTCTTCGCCCTGGGCGGCGGCATGATCGATTCCTCGCCCATGTACGGATCGTCGGAAGCGGTCATCGGCCACGGCCTGGCCGCCCTGGGCACACCAAAGGGCCTGTTTTCCGCGACCAAGGTGTGGACGCCGGGCCAGGACCACGGCATCCGCCAGATGGCGGAATCGGAACGGCTGTGGGGCGTGCGGCCCTTCGACCTGTTGCAGGTCCACAACCTGCTTGGCTGGGAAGGCCATCTGGAAACGCTGACGCAATGGAAAGCCGACGGCCGCGTGCGGCACATCGGCATCACCACCTCCCACGGGCGGCGCCATGATGAGCTTGCGGCCATCATGAAGACGCAGCCCATCGATTTCGTGCAGCTGACCTACAACATCGACGACCGCGAGGCCGAGGCCCGGCTGCTGCCGCTGGCCCGGGACAAGGGCATCGCCGTGATCGTCAACCGGCCGTTCCAGCGGGGTGCGCTGATCGACCGCCTGCAAGGCCGCCCCCTGCCGCCCGCCGCCGCCGAGATCGGGGCCGCCAACTGGGCCCAGGTCCTGTTGAAATGGATCGTCGCCCACCCGGCCGTGACCTGCGCCATCCCGGCGACCACGCGGGTCGATCACATGACGGAAAACATGGGTGCGGCGCGGGGGCGGATGCCGGACGCGAACATGCGGCGGGACATCGCAGCCTATGTGAAGTCTCTCTAAGACGGGCGCTCGGCGGTTCCCGGCAATGACGGCAGGGGCGGCGGGCCTAGAACTGCTTCTGCATCTCCCGCACATGTTCCATCTTGATCGAGGCATCCACCGCCTGGCGCAGGGTGGTGATGCCGCGGGCTTCCAGCATGTCCAGCATTCTAAGGAACACCTTGGCGGTGACGATGCTGTCACCCAGGGCGGTGTGGCGCCCTTCGATCTCGACGCCCAGGCGTTCGGCGATGGCGTCCAACGAATGGTTGCGGCTTTCCGCGTCGAGGAACACCGACAACAGCAGGGAATCCAGCACCATGTTGTCGAACACCACCCCCGTCGCCGTTTCCTTCAGCTTGAGAAAGCGGACGTCGAAAGCGGCGTTATGGGCGACCAGGACCGCCTCCCCCACGAAGGCCTTGAACGCGGGCAGCACGTCGCCGATCGGCGGCTCCCCCTTGACCATGTCGTCTGTGATACCGTGAAAACGGATGGACGCCTTGGGAATTTTCTTGCCCGGGTGGACCAGGCGGGAAAAGGGCGCGTCCGCGTCGATGCGCCCGCCCGTCACGCGCACGCCGGCGATGGAGATGATCTCGTCCCCTTCCGAGGGCTTGAGACCCGTGGTCTCCGTGTCGAACACCACGAAGGTCAGGTCCTTCAGCTTCTTGCCGCCCAGTTCCTCGAGGTGCATGGGCGGGTTGAGCTGATCGAAGTCATAAAGCTCCGGCCGCGCGGGTAGGGCGCTCTTGTCGAATTCGCGGGCATGCAGCAGGTGATCCAACTGCGCCCAGATGGCGGCGAACACCAGGACCAGGGCCGATACACCCGCCCCCCAGGTCCACAGGAAATCGGCGGTCCCGCCGCCGTCCCTGAGCCGCCAGGCAACGGCCGCCAGGACGGCCATGGCGGCGACGGTCAACAGGCCCAGGGCCCAGCCCGCCAGCCGCCGCATGCTCATGGCGCGGATGATCTCGAAACGGTCCAAGGAACGGCGCCTCCCAACGATAATTCCGGGGAAAGTTTACCACGCTGGGGGCGAAACGGGATTGCGTTGGGTCAAGTTCCCGCGAGTCCAGTTGTCAGGTCCCGCGCGATCCGCTAAACAGCGCGCCGGAACCGTTCCCCCTCGCTTCGTTGAAAGCCCCCGAAAATGGCCAGTTATCAGTATTCCTATGTCATGAAAGACGTCCGCAAGATCTATCCCGGCGGGCGCGAAATTCTCAAGGGCCTGACCCTGTCGTTCCTGCCGACGGCCAAGATCGGCGTGCTCGGCGCCAACGGCGCCGGGAAATCGACCCTGCTGAAGATCATGGCCGGCAAGGACAAGGATTATTCGGGCGAAGCCTGGGCCGCCGAGGGGGCCCGCGTCGGCTATCTGGAACAGGAACCGGAGCTCGACCCCAAGCTGACGGTCGAGGAAAACGTTACCGCTGGCCTGGGCGAGGTCAAGGATCTGGTCGACCGTTTCAATGAACTGTCGGCCAAATTCGCCGAGCCCATGGACGACGACGAAATGAACACCCTGCTCGCCGAACAGGGCGAATTGCAGGAAAAGATCGACGCCGTGAACGGCTGGGAACTTGACCGCACCATCGAGATCGCCATGGACGCGCTGCGCTGCCCGCCGGGCGACGCCGACGTGACCAAGCTGTCGGGCGGCGAACGGCGCCGCGTGGCGTTGTGCCGGCTGCTGTTGCAGAAACCGGAAATCCTGCTGCTCGATGAGCCCACCAACCACCTGGACGCCGAAAGCGTGGCCTGGCTGGAACGCTTCCTCGCCGAGTACGACGGCACGGTGATGATCGTCACCCACGACCGCTACTTCCTGGATAACGTCACCGGCTGGATTCTCGAGATCGACCGCGGCCAGGGCATTCCCTACGAAGGCAATTATTCCAGCTGGCTGGAACAGAAACAGAAGCGCCTGGCCCAGGAGGAGCGCGAGGAATCGGCCCGCCAGCGCACCCTGAAGCAGGAACTGGAATGGATCCGCCAGTCGCCCCGCGCCCGCCAGGACAAATCCAAGGCCCGTATCGCCCGCTATGACGACCTGGTCGCCAAGTCCGAGGAAAAGACCATGGGCACGGCCTCCATCATCATCCCGCCGGCCCCGCGCCTGGGCGACCTGGTGATCCAGGCCGAGCATCTGCGCAAGGGCTACGGCAACCGGCTGCTGGTCGAGGATCTGTCGTTCAAGATTCCGCCGGGCGCCATCGTCGGCATCATCGGCGCCAACGGCGCCGGCAAGACCACCCTGTTCCGCATGATCACCGATCAGGAAAAGCCCGACGGCGGCGACCTGCGCGTCGGCGACACGGTGATCCTCGGCTATGTCGACCAAAGCCGCGACACCCTCGGCGCCGACAAGACCGTGTGGCAGGAAATTTCCGGCGGCAACGACGAGATCATCCTCGGCAAGCGGGCCATGCAGTCCCGCGCCTATGTCGCGCAGTTCAATTTCAAGGGCGGCGACCAGCAGAAGAAGGTCGGCCAGCTGTCAGGCGGGGAGCGCAACCGCGTCCACCTGGCCAAGATGCTGCTGTCCGGCGCCAACGTGCTGCTGCTCGATGAGCCGACCAACGATTTGGACGTCGACACCCTGATGGCGCTGGAAGAAAGCCTGGGCGATTTCGCCGGCTGCGTGCTCATCACCTCGCACGATCGCTGGTTCCTCGACCGCCTGGCGACCCATATCATCGCCTTCGAAGGCAACAGCCAGGTGGTGTGGTTCGAAGGCAACTACCAGGCCTATGAGGACGACAAGAAGCGCCGCCTCGGCGACGCCGCGCTGGAGCCCCACCGCATCAAGTACAAGCCGCTGACGCGGTAGGCGGTTAGCCTGAATGCAGCTCGGGTGCGGGCTTACGGAACACCGGAGACATGTTCGGCATGAAGCCTATGTTCCCGAGAACAACTGTAGGTAGTTTGTAAAGATGTACAGCCTGCCGCGCTTTCCGCCCGTGATCTCCTTCAATATTCCCAATCGTTCGAGGTCGGCGATCAGTCTGTAGGCCGAGGCTGGCGATACCTCAACGATGGCAGCGGCACGTGCCGCATCGATAAGCGGCCGTTGATACAGTTGGTTCAGGATTTTTTGCGCGTTGGCCGCCCTGCTGCCAAGCGTCTGTATCTTGCTTTCCGTAATACGTTGAAGCTGAAGAATGTTGTCAAAGGTCTCGATACCGCTTTTCGCGGTTTCGATCAGTCCGACGAGAAAGAATTTGAACCACTGCCGAAGGTCGTTCTTTTCACGGACCCCCATCAGATTGTCATAGTAGAGCATCCTGTTCCGTTCAAAAAAATCCGAGAGGTAGAGGATCGGCTTTTTCAGAATGCCCTTGCTGACAAGGTACAGCGTTATGAGCAGTCGACCGACACGCCCGTTGCCATCCAGAAACGGGTGGATTGTTTCGAACTGATAATGCACGAGCGCGATCTTCAGGAGTTCTGGAAAGTAATTCGCCTCATCGTGCACAAAATGTTCAATGTCGCTCATCAGGTCGCCAATTGACGTATGGACCGGCGGAATAAAGACCGCGTCCTGGATGGTCGCACCACCGATCCAATTCTGACTTTTTCTGAATTCCCCTGGCTGTTTGTGCTCGCCGCGAACGCCTTGAAGCATCGTCTTATGCGCTTCGCGCGCGAGCCGAGCGGAGAATGGAATTTTTTCCAAGTGCTCAATCGCTTCGTTCATTGCTGCGATATAGTTCTGGACCTCCTCCCAGTCGTCCCTTTGATCCAACGCGACGTCCTCCTTGTCCAGAAGGGCCTCTTCCATATTGGTTTGCGTTCCTTCAATCTTGCTGGATTGGGTCGCTTCTTTGAGAACGTGCATCTGAATGAACAAGTCGATGTTCGGTATGTATTCCGAATACATATCCAGGCGTCCAAGTTCCCTGTCCGCTTGGCCGAGCAGTTTCAAGAGTTCCATGTCCTCAATGACCCATTTCCGATTGATCGGATTGGGCTGGAAACTCGCGTATTTGCCTTGCCGGACATATTGGCCCGCTTTAAAGGCTTTCATCTGACTCTCGGTCAAAATTGAAAATTGAAGTGAGCGTTATTTTTGTTTTTATATGTTTTCTAAAATTAACTGGTCCGCTGATTTTGTCAATCGCATAGAAACAGGCACCTCTCCCTCTCGTCAACTTTCAGGCAGAAGTGCGAAACCCTCGTTGCGCCAGCACCACGGCCACCCCGCCCAGCATGGCCGCCGAGGCGACGATCAGGCGGAGCGTCAGGTCCTCACCCAGCAGGACCACGCCGCCGAGCGCCGCGATGGCCGGGGCCGACAGCTGCGTCGCCGAGGCGCGGGCCGCCGGCAGATAGCGCAGTACCCAATACCAGATGACGTAGCCGCAGCCCGAGGCGAGCCCGCCGGACAGCACCGCGAGGGCCAGGCCCGGCGTGCTGGCGTCCAGGTCGGCCCAGAACAGCGCACTGACGATCAACGTCAGCGGCACGCAGATCAGGAAATTGGCGGCGTTGGATTCAACCGGGTGCTTCGCCCCCCGGATCAGCAGTGAGAACACCCCCCAGGCCGCACCCGAGAGGGTGTGGAACAACGCGCCCAAGGGATCAGGCGCTTCCAGGCCCGGCAGCACCAGCCACACCAGCCCGCCGGCGGCCAGCGCCAGCCCGCCCCAGGCGAAGGCGGTGAACCGTTCCCCTTCGTAAAACGCCCAGGCGAACATGGTGAGCTGCACCGAGCCGAACAGGATCAGCGCCCCCGTGCCCGTGGTCAGCAGGACATAGCCGAAGGAAAAGAACACGGCGTAGGCGAACAGGGCCCCGGCGGCGCGCCAGTCGCCAAAGGATAATTGCGGCAGATGGCCGCGCCGGACGAACACGACCACGGCCAGAACCGCCGCCGCCGACACCAGGCGCACGGTGGTGAAGGTCGCCGGGTCGATCAATCCCGGCCCCAGGGCGGCGCGGCAGATCAGCGAATTCGATGCGAAGGCCGTGATGGCCAAGGCGGTCATCAGAAAAATGCGCAGCGGCGACGGCGGGGTTTCTGGCGTAGGAATGGCTTACTCCCGGGAAACGGCCGCGGCATGGATCCGCCGCGGCCACCCGGTTATCAATCGCGCCAATCCGCGCCCGGCACAAGAAAGAAACAGGCTAGGCCAGGCCGTCGACGTAGATTCGGAACCTGTCCGTCTGATCCTCGTCCAATTCAAGCCGCGCATGGGTATGATCTTCGGTCTTGGCAATGATCGCCGCCTTGACCGCGCCCACGCCCGGAAGTTCGATGGTAAACATCTCGCCCTCGGCGACCTGAAGCCCGCGGTCGATCACGATCCCGCCGCCCTTCGACAGGCTGTGCAGCGTCGTTTCCCGCTCCGCCCCCGCCACGGTCGCCTTGACCTTGGTGCCCACCGGATGACGGCCTGCCCATTCCGGATCCTGGCTGTCGCGGATGATCTCCAGCAAGCGGTCGTTCATGTGGTCGATGCCCGACTTGACCTGGGCCGCCGCCTCCAGCTGC
>CAXAVJ010000027.1:0-42625 GCA_963972065.1 uncultured Rhodospirillaceae bacterium | reverse complement strand
TCCGGCGCGTGGCCGCCGCCCGCCCCTTCCGTATGGAAGGCGTGGATGGTCCGGCCCTTGAAGGCGGCGACGGTGTTCTCGACGAAGCCGCTTTCGTTCAGCGTGTCCGTGTGGATCATCACCTGCACGTCCATGTCGTCGGCGACGGAAAGGCAGCAGTCGATGGCCCCCGGCGTTGTGCCCCAGTCCTCGTGCAGTTTCAGGGAACAGGCCCCGGCCTTGACCTGTTCGATCAGGGCCGCCGGCTGCGCCGCGTTGCCCTTGCCCGCGAAAGCCAGATTCATGGGCAGGCCGTCCGCCGCCTGGATCATGCGCCCGATGTGCCAGGGGCCGGGCGTGCAGGTCGTGGCGTTGGTGCCCGTGGCCGGGCCCGTGCCGCCGCCCAGCATGGTGGTGACGCCGGACATCAGGGCCTCGTCCACCTGCTGCGGGCAGATGAAATGGATATGCACGTCGAGGGCGCCGGCGGTGAGGATCTTGCCCTCGCCCGCGATGGCCTCCGTGCCCGGGCCGATGACGATGTCGACGCCGGGCTGGGTATCCGGGTTGCCCGCCTTGCCGACGGCGACGATGCGCCCGTCCTTCAAGCCCACGTCGGCCTTGACGATGCCCCAATGGTCGACGATCAGCGCGTTGGTGATGACCGTGTCCACCGCCCCCTGAGCACGGGTCGCCTGGGACTGGCCCATGCCGTCGCGGATCACCTTGCCGCCGCCGAACTTGACCTCCTCGCCGTAGGTGGTGAAGTCCTTTTCCACCTCGATGAACAGCTCCGTATCGGCGAGGCGTACACGGTCGCCCACGGTGGGGCCGAACATGTCCGCATAGGCGGCGCGTGAAATTCTTGCCGGCATCAGTTCGCCCCCCCGTCGAGATCACCCATGACCTTCTGATTGAAACCGAACACCCGGCGCGCCCCCAACAGCGGCACCAGGGTCACGTCGCGGGACTGGCCCGGCTCGAACCGCACGGCCGTGCCGGACGCGATGTCGAGGCGCATGCCCCGCGCCTTCTCGCGGTCAAAGTCGAGCGCCCCGTTGGTTTCATAAAAATGATAATGGCTGCCGACCTGGACCGGCCTGTCGCCCGTGTTGGCGACGGTCAGGGTCACGGTCGGCTGGCCCGTGTTCAATTCGATCTCGCCGGGGGCGGCGATGATTTCACCTGGGATCATGGCGTCCTCCCTCAGCGGATCGGGTTGTGGACGGTGACCAGCTTGGTCCCGTCGGGAAAGGTGGCTTCGACCTGCACGTCGTGGATCATCTCGGGGATTCCCTCCATGACCTGGGCGCGGGTGATGACATGGGCCCCCGCCTCCATCAGGTCGGCGACGGATCGCCCGTCGCGGGCCCCCTCGACCACGAAGTCGGAAATCAGCGCGATGGCTTCCGGGTGGTTCAACTTGACCCCCCGTTCCAGCCGCTTGCGCGCGACCATCGCCGCCATGGAAATCAGCAGCTTGTCCTTTTCTCTGGGTGTCAGGTTCATGGATCCTCCCTTTATCTTCTTTGACGTCTAGAGGTGCCAGACGCGGGGCAGCGCCCGCCCGGCCAGCAGATTAAGCAGCGGCACCAGAACGGCCCGCAGCGCCCGGTCGTCGGGCGCCACCAGGCGGCAGATCAGCAATCCGGGCATGGCACTCGCCCCCGCCGTGGGCAGGGGATCAAGCACCGCCCGCGCCTCGGCCAATTTTTCTTCCGCCCCGGGGGCGGCCAGCACCACCGTCGCCACGGCCTTCATGCCCGCCAGAACGGCCGGCCCGGCGGCCACGGCGTCGATGTCGCCCGCGATGCGGGCCGCATCGGCGAAGATCAGTCGCCCGTCGCGGTGGATGCGCCAGGAATCGGTGAACGCCCCGCCGGTAACCGTCTCGCCCGATGCGACCCGCCCCAGCACCAGGGCCTCGACTGCGAGAAACACCGCATCGCCGGCAAGGTCCACATCCAGGGTCCGATCCAGCCGCCCGCCGTCGAACAGAATGGTTTCCTGGGGCAGCCAGTGCAGCCGCGCCCCGGCATCGGCGGACAGCCGCGTTTCGACCCGGGCCGGTTGATCGCCCGTGGCGCGGTAGACCCGCTCGCAGGCCTGGGACGTCAGGGTCAGGAAGGCATCCGGTCCGGCCAGGGCCTCGGTCCCGTAGACATCACCGCCCGTGAGCCCGCCCGCCGTGTTGAGCAAGACTGCCTCGACCGACGACGGGCCGTAGACCTTGGGCAGGCGCAGCTTGGCGCAGCCGTCCTGGTACAGGTCGGCCAGGCGTGTAATACCGCCTTCGGCCCGGACCGCGATCCGGGCCCGACCGCGGGCGCGCTGCAGGGGTGGGGTTTCGCCGGGCCGGTCAGACGGTGAGGTGCCGTCGTACATCGTCCGCGTCCAACTCGCTCTTGTCACCGGCGACAATGACCTCGCCCCGGTCCATGACGGTGATGGCGTCGGCCAATTCGTGGGCGAAATCAAAATACTGTTCGACCAGCAGGATCGCCATTTCCCCTTTCTCGCGCAAGTAGGAAACCGCGTCCTTCACCGTCCTGTTGGTATCCCCGTTGGATTCCCGGGGTGGCGCATCATAGACCCGCAGGGGCGATGCCTCGTCCTGCGTGTTCGACCGGTCGCGTAGGAACTTGATGGCGCCGCCGATGTCCTTGATGATCGAGGGCTGAATGCCTTCCGTCGGCTCGTCCAAAACCAACAGGCGTGGCCGCGTGACCAATGCCCGGCCGATGGCCAATTGCTGCTGCTGGCCGCCCGACAGGTCGCCGCCCCGCCGCTTCAGCATGTCCTTGAGCACGGGGAACAGTTCGAACACCTCGTCCGGCACGAACCGCATCTTGGCCGGCAGACCGGCGAAGCCCGTTTCCAAATTCTCCTGCACGGTCAGCAGGGGAAAGATTTCCCGCCCCTGGGGGACATAGGCGATGCCGCGCCGCGCCCGGTCATAGGTCGCAAGCGAATTGACCGAGGCCCCGTCCCATAGGATGTCGCCATTGGCGATGGGGTGATGGCCGACGATGGCGCGCAGCAGGCTGGTCTTGCCGACGCCGTTGCGGCCCAGGACGCAGGTGACCTTGCCGACCTCGGCCTTCATACTGACACCGCGAAGGGCCTGGGCGGCGCCGTAGAACAGGTCGACATTTTGGACTTCAAGCATCTCTCGTCTTCCTTTCCCTAGCGGCCCAGATAGACTTCGATGACGCGCTCGTCGGCGCTGACGTAATCGAGCGTACCCTCGGCGATGGCGGCCCCTTCGTGCAGCACCGTGACCTGCACGTCCAGGTCGCGCACGAAGGCCATGTCATGTTCGACCACGACCACGGAATGGCGCTGGGCGATGTCACGCAGCAGGCGTGCCGTTTCTTCCGTTTCCGCGTCGGTCATGCCGGCAACCGGCTCGTCGACCAGCAGAAGCTTGGGGTCCTGGGCCAGCAGCATGCCGATCTCCAGCCATTGCTTCTGCCCGTGGGACAGGTTGGCGGACACCTCGTCCTTCACGCGGGTCAGGCGGATGATTTCGAGGATATCCTCGATCTCCTTGCGGTCCTTGGTCCCCGTGAGGTGGAACAGGGTGTCCCAGGCCCGCCGCCCGGATTTCAACGCCAACACCAGGTTGTCCCAAACCGTGTGGTTTTCGAACACGGTCGGTTTCTGAAACTTGCGGCCGATGCCGAGGGAGGCGATCTGCGCCTCGTCCATGCGGGTCAGGTTCACGGTCTCGTCGAACAGGACGCGGCCGTTGTCGGGCTTGGTCTTACCGGTGATGACGTCCATCATCGTCGTCTTGCCGGCCCCGTTGGGGCCGATGATGGCGCGCATTTCACCGGGCTTCACGGTCAGCGACAGATCGCGCAGAGCCCGGAATCCGTCGAACGAGACGTTGACGTTTTCCAGATAGAGGATCGAGCTTTTCAAGGACATGTGCTCAATCCCCTTCCTGCGGCTGGGGTGCGGCGGCGGCGTCCTTGGACGCGCGGCGCTTGGCCTTCCAGTCGTCATAGGTGCCGACGATGCCCTTGGGCAGGAACAGGGTCACGGCGATAAACAAGCCGCCGAGCGCGAACAGCCAGAATTCCGGCAGGATGCCCGTGAACAGGGTCTTTCCGAAGTTGACGATGATCGCGCCCACGGTCGCCCCCACCAGGGTGCCCCGGCCGCCGACGGCGACCCAGATCACGACCTCGATGGAGTTGGCGGGCGTGAATTCCGACGGGTTGATGATGCCGACCTGCGGCACGTAGAGCGCGCCCGCGACCCCTGCCATGCAGGCCGATAATGTCCAGACCAGCAGCTTGTAGTTTTCGGGCCGGTAGCCCAGGAAGCGGGTTCGGCTTTCCGCGTCGCGCACGGCGATCAGCACCTTGCCGAACTTGGAATTGACCAGCGCCTTGCAGATGATGAAGCCGAGCGCCAGGGCCACCGCCGAGGCCACCAGCAGGCCGACACGGGTTGAATCCGCCTGCACGTCGAAGCCCAGGATTTCCTTGAAGTCGGTCAGGCCGTTGTTGCCGCCGAAGCCCATATCGTTGCGGAAGAAGGCAAGCATCAGGGCGAAGGTCAGGGCCTGGGTGATGATCGAGAGATAGACCCCCGTGACCCGAGAGCGGAAGGCGAACCAGCCGAACACGAAGGCGAGCACGCCGGGCACCACGATGACCATCAGGGCCGCGAACCAGAACTGGTCGAAGCCGTACCAGAACCAGGGCAGTTCCTTGTAGTTCAGGAACACCATGAAGCCGGGCAGGATCGGGTCGCCGTAGACACCCCGCGTGCCGATCTGGCGCATCAGGTACATGCCCATGGCGTAGCCGCCCAGCGCGAAGAACGCCGCATGGCCCAGCGACAGCACGCCGCAGAAGCCCCAGACGAGATCCACCGAGAGTGCCAGCAGGGCATAGCAGAGATACTTGCCGAGCAGCGCCACCGAATAGGACGAGACATGCAGCGGGCTGTCCGCGTCGGTGCCCAGGCTGAGGACCGAAACCCCGACGACGATCAAGAACAGCAACCCCAGGAAGATCGCCGTGCGGCGGTCGAAGCCGCCCTGAATAAGCTTGAGAGTCATCATGTCTCGATCGCCCGGCCCTTGAGGGCGAACAGCCCCCGTGGACGTTTCTGGATGAACAGGATGATGAACACGAGGACCAGGACCTTGCCCAGCACCGCCCCCGCATAGGGTTCAAGGAACTTGTTGGCGACGCCGAGCGTCATGGCCCCGACCAACGTGCCCCACAGATTGCCGACCCCGCCGAACACCACGACCATGAAGCTGTCGATGATGTAGCTTTGCCCCAGGTTGGGGCTGACGTTGTCGATCTGGCTGAGCGCCACACCGGCGATCCCGGCGATGCCGGAGCCGAGCCCGAAGGTCACGGCGTCGACCCAGCTGGTGCGGATGCCCATGGCGCCCGCCATGCGGCGGTTCTGGGTCACGGCGCGCATCTGCAGCCCGAGGGAGGTCTTTTTCAACACCGCCATCAGGGCGAACAGCACGACCAGCGAGAACACGATGATCCACAGCCGGTTGTAGGTGATGGTCAGATGGCCGATCTCGAAGGCGCCTGCCATGTAATCGGGCGTGCCGACCTCGCGGTTGGACGGCCCGAAGATGGTGCGCACGGCCTGTTGCAGAACCAGGGAAAGGCCCCAGGTCGCGAGCAGGGTTTCCAGCGGGCGGCCGTAGAGAAAGCGGATGATGCAGCGCTCCACCGCCATGCCGACGGCGCCGGCGACGAGGAAGGCGAGCGGCACCGATATCAGCAGGGAATAGGCGAACAACTCGGGCATGGAGGTGCGGATGACTTCCTGCACCATGAAGGTCACATAGGCGCCGATCATCACCATTTCGCCGTGGGCCATGTTGATGACCCCCATGACGCCGAAGGTGATGGCCAGGCCGATGGCGGCCAGCAGCAGGACCGAGCCCAGCGACAGGCCGTACCATACGTTCTGCGCCGCCCCCCACAGTTCCAGGTTCTGGCGGATCGATTTGGCCGTGGCCTCGGCGGCGGCTTTCACCGCACCCTCCGATTGCGCGGCGGCGGCGAGTGCGACGGAAAGCGCGTCGCGGTCGCCCCGTTCCTCGATCAGCTTGAGGGCCGCGATCTTGTCGGCTTCGGGCACGTCGGATTTTAGCTGCACGGCGGCGCGGGCCCCCTGCAGCGCCTTTCTCACCTTGTCTTCGGTCTCCTTGAGGATCGCGGCCTCGAGGGGAGCGAGCATGTCCGGGTCCTGGGACTTGAACACCGCCCCCGCCGCCTTGAGCCGCGCCGCCGGGTTCTTGGACAGCAGCGTCAGCCCGCCGAGGGCGGCCTTCAGTTCGCGCCGGAGCCGGTTGTTCACGCGGATCTTCTTGACCGAGAAGCTGTCGGACGCGGCGACGTCCTTGCCGGACAGGGGGTCGATCAGGGTGAACCCGCCCTCGGCTTTCTCGGTGATGAAGACTTTCTTGTCGGACGGCCGGACGTAAAGTTTGCCGGCCAGAAGGGCCTGAAGCGCCGGGACGACGCGGTCGTCGCCGGAAGCCGCGAGGGCCTGAATTTGCTTGGCCGTGTCGGAGAACCCGCCCGTGCCCAGGGCGTCGATCTGCGCCTGGAGGGCCGTGTCGTCCGCCTGGGCCGGCCCCGCGGGGATCAGCCAGGCCAAGGCCAGGAAAAGCAATAATGAATGAATGGATCGCGCCATGAACCTGCCGCCGTTGCCAGGATGGGGATTGCGGAATTTTGGGGTGGTGTGGGGGGCGGGGCGTTTGCCCCGCCCGCCCGTGTGGTCTGTGTCTGTCACGGCTGTGACCGGGCCCTAACTCAGGACCCCTTGCCGCTGCACTTGCCGGTCTTGACGTTGAAGTTGCCGCAGGACATGGGCTTGCGCCAATCGGAGATCAGGTCCTTGGAACCCGGCAGGAAGTCGGACCAGGCGTCGCCCGGCACCAGGCCCGGCGTCGAAGACACGGTTTCGAACTGGCCGTTGGCCTGAATCTCGCCGATCAGCACCGGCTTGGTGATATGGTGGTTCGGCATCATGGCCGACACGCCGCCCGTCAGGTTCGGCACGGTGACGCCGACGATGCTGTCGATCACGGCGTCCGGCTTGGTCGTACCGGCGATCTCGACCGCCTTCACCCACATGTTGAAGCCGATGTAATGGGCTTCCATGGGGTCGTTGGTCACGCGCTTGTCGTTCTTGATGAAGGTCTTCCACTTCTTGATGAACGCGGCGTTTTCCGGCGTGTTGGCGGACATGAAGTAGTTCCAGGCGGCCAGATGGCCGACCAGCGGGGCGGTGTCGAGACCGGCCAGTTCCTCTTCGCCGACGGAGAACGCGACGACGGGAATGTCTTCGGCCTTGATGCCCTGGTTGGCCAGCTCCTTGTAGAACGGCACGTTGGCGTCGCCGTTGATGGTCGACACCACGGCGGTCTTCTTGCCGGCGGAACCGAACTTCTTGATGTCGGCGACGATCGTCTGCCAATCGGAATGACCGAACGGCGTGTAGTTGATCATGATGTCTTCGGCGGGCACGCCCTTGTCCTTGAGATAGGTCTCAAGAATCTTGTTGGTCGTGCGCGGATAGACATAGTCGGTCCCGGCCAGGACCCAGCGCTTCACGCCTTCCTGCTCGGCCAGGTAATCGACGGCGGGGATCGCCTGCTGGTTCGGCGCGGCGCCTGTGTAGAACACGTTTTTCTGGCTTTCCTCGCCTTCGTACTGGACCGGATAGAACAGGACCGAATTCAGCTCCTCGAACACCGGCAGCACGGATTTGCGGGACACGGAGGTCCAGCAGCCGAACACCACATCGACCTTCTTGATCTCGATCAGCTCACGCGCCTTTTCGGCGAACAGCGGCCAGTTGGATGCGGGATCGACGACGACGGCTTCGAGCTTCTTGCCCAAAAGGCCGCCTTTCTTGTTCTGCTCCTCAATCAGCATCAACATGACGTCCTTCAGCGTGGTTTCGCTGATCGCCATGGTGCCGGACAGAGAATGGAGAATGCCGACTTTGATGGTGTCGGCGGCCTGCGCGACGGTGCTCGTCATCGCGGCCGCGGTCAGGGCGATGCCCGCCACTGCCCCCCGGAAATACGTTTTCATTATATCGCCTCCAAATAAGGAATTGTTGCTGCGTTGCGGCAAGGTAATGGCAAGGGCCGTGCCAATTTGCACAGCCTGGGAGCGAATAAAAATATTCGTTATTTTTCAAGGTATTAATGACACGATTGACCAGTACCGTCTTGCGAACGGGCCGCAATTATCGGTTAAAAATTATGCAAATTGTCTTATTTGCCCAAAATATAACCATACAAGTGTGCGATGGCGAAGCCGCCAGTTGCACCACCGCCGGACGCCCAATCGGCAAATGACAAATTCATCTGGCGCGGACCATAAGGCGCACCTATATCGAACCTATCGATACCTATTATAGATTCACCCTATTGTCCGCGCTATAACCCGCCGACCACACACCGCCGATCCGCCCCCATCCCATCGGAGACATCATGAACACGCTCAACCGCGACGCCCGCCCCACCCATTCCGAAACCCTGACCAAGGCCGGCAAGCTGCGCCACATGCTGACCTCGCCCGACCTGGAATTCATCATGGAGGCCCATAACGGCCTGTCGGCGAAGATCGTCGAGGAAGCCGGGTTCAAGGGCATCTGGGCGTCCGGCCTGTCCATGTCGGCGGCGCTGGGTGTGCGCGACAACAACGAGGCGTCATGGACCCAGGTTCTGGAAGTCCTGGAATTCATGTCCGACGCCACCTCGATCCCGATCCTGGTCGACGGCGACACCGGCTGGGGCAACTTCAACAACATGCGCCGCGCGGTGACCAAGTTCTGCCAGCGCGGCATCGCCGGCATCTGCATCGAGGACAAGCTGTTCCCGAAAACCAATTCCTTCATCGGCGAGGGCCAGCCGCTGGCCGACACGGCCGAGTTCGCGGGCAAGATCAAGGCCGGCAAGGACAGCCAGACCGATCCCGACTTCTCCATCGTCGCGCGGCTGGAAGCCTTCATCGCCGGGCGCGGCCTGAACGAGGCGCTCGACCGCGCCCATGCCTATGCCGAGGCCGGGGCCGACGCCGTGCTATGCCATTCCAAGCTGGCAACGGCGGACGAGATCATGGAATTCATGCGCCAGTGGGACAACCGCGTGCCCGTGGTCATCGTGCCGACCAAGTATTACGCCACGCCGACCGACGATTTCCGCAAGGCGGGCGTGTCGCTGGCGATCTGGGCCAACCACAACCTGCGCGCCGCGATCACCGCCATGCGCGAAACCACGGCCCGCATCCTGCGCGAGGAAAGCCTGGCCGGGATCGAACCCCACATCACCACTGTGTCGGAGATTTTCCAGCTGCAGGGCAACGACGAACTGCGTCAGGCCGAAGGCCGCTATCTGCCGGCCAAGAAGGCCCCGGGGGCGGTGATCCTGGCGGCGTCGCGCGGCAAGGCCCTGGGCGAACTGACCGCCGACCGCCCGAAATGCATGATCGACGTGCGCGGCCGGCCGCTGTTGGCCCGCATGACCGACGCCCTGAAGCAGTCGGGCGTGCGCGACATCACGGTGGTGCGCGGATACGCCAAACAGATGATCAACCTGCCCGGCATCCGCACCGTGGACAACGATTTCTATGAAAAAACCGGTGAGGTCGGCAGCCTAGCCTGCGCCAAGGACGCGATCCAGGGCGACTGCGTCATCGCCTATGGCGACATCCTGTTCCGCCATCACCTTGTCGACAAGCTGATGGAAACGGCGGGCGACATCGTCGTTGTCGTCGACGGCCAATGGCAGGCACGCAGCGAAGAACACCAGGGCGACGCCGCACAGCCCGACTGGGTGCGCGATTTCGCCGCCTGCTCCCTGCCCTTCGCCGCCGACTTCATGGACGAGGACGCGCCCGTGACCCTGAAACGCATGGGCCCGGACATCGACGAAGCCGCCATCGCTGGCGAATGGGTCGGCCTGGCCCGCGTCACGGAAAAGGGCGCCGACATCCTGCGCGCGGAAATCGACGCCATGATGGCCGAGGGCCAGACCAAGACGGGCCTGCCCGCGCTGTTTTCCCGCCTGGTCGCCAAGGGTGTTGAGATTTCCGTCGCCTACGTGGCCGGACAATGGATGGACATCGACCAAGCCGCCGACCTGAACCAGGCAAAACTCTTCCTGTAAGTTTCGGCGGGGCAAGGCCCCTGAACAACCTTCTCATCTTCCCTTCTCACTGCCTCACCGTCTCAGTGGTTTCACTTTTTTTGAACCACAGAGGCAGTGAAACGGTGAGAAGAAAAGTGGAGGTAAGAAAATTCCCGGCCCCTCTTGCCGGGATGACCGGCGATACGATAAGCCAGCAGGCATGAACCTGCATTGACCGGGAAAACACCAGCATGATCGACGCCGACGACTTCCTGACCCCGCTGCGCGCGCGGGGGTTCGATTTCTTCACGGGCGTCCCCTGCTCGTTCCTCACCCCCCTGATCAACAAGGTGGTCGGCGGGGCCAGCGGGGGCGGCAACGCGCGGCTCGATTACGTGCCGGCGGCCAGCGAGGGCGAGGCCGTGGCCATCGCCTCGGGCGCCTGGCTGGCCGGGCGCGGCACGGTGGTGATGTTCCAGAATTCGGGCCTGGGCAACGCGGTCAATCCGCTGACGTCGCTCAACCATCCGTTCCGCATCCCGTCCCTGGTCGTCACCACCTGGCGGGGGGCGCCTGGGTTGAAGGACGAGCCCCAGCACGAGGTCATGGGCGAGATCACGCCGGACCTGCTGGACGTCATCCGCATCCCCCACCTGCCCTTCCCGACGGAAGCGGGCAGCGTCGAGCCCGCCCTCAAGGTCGCCATCAGCTACATGGACGCCGAGAACCTGCCCTTCGCCTTCATCATGGAGAAGGGCAGCGTGGCGGACGGCGGCCTGGACGCCACGCCCCTGCCCGCCCCCGACATGGGCCCGGTTGCGGACCTGTTCACCGGCGGCGACCTGCCGGGGCGCATGCGGTCCATGGAGGCCGTGTTGGAGGTTCTACCCGACGACGCCGGCATCATCGCCACCACGGGCAAATGCGGGCGCGAGCTGTTCACCATCGAGGACCGCAAGCAGCACCTGTATCAGGTCGGCTCCATGGGCGGGGCCGCCGGCATGGGCCTGGGCGCGGCGCTCAACGTCACCTCGCCGATCGTCGTGTTCGACGGCGACGGGGCGGCCCTGATGAAGCTGGGGTCGCTTGCGACCATCGGGTCCATGGCGCCCACGAACCTGATCCACATGGTGTTCGACAACGGCACTTACGATTCCACGGGCGGGCAGCCGACCACGGCCCCGGCCGTGCGCTTCGCCCGCGTCGCCCAGGCCTGCGGCTATGCCGCAGGTTGGGAAGCGGACAGCTTGGACGGCCTGAAGCAGGCGGTCACGCAAGCCCTGGAAACCCCCGGCCCGCATCTGATCCACATGAAGATCGCACCCGGATCGATGAAGGAACTGGGCCGCCCGACCGTGACCCCGCCCGAGGTCGCGCGCCGATTCCGCGATTTCCTGGCCCCCTATCGCAAGACGGCGGACTAATTCAACCCGCTGCCGCCGCGCGTTCGCCCGCCAACTCGTGGCGGAGGCCCAGATAGAGGCTCAGGCACATCGCCAGCAGGATCACCGTGAACGGCAGCCCGACACAGATCGCCGCCGCCTGAAGCGCGCCCAAGGCATCGACCCCGCCGCCGAACAGCAGAACCCCCGCGACCACCCCTTCGATCACGGCCCAGAAGATACGCTGAATCACGGGCACGTCGATCTTGCCGCCGGCGGTGATGCTGTCGATCACCAACGAGCCGGAATCCGACGAGGTGACGAAGAACACCAGCACCAGACAGATCGCGACGAAGGACGTGACCGATGCCAGTGGCAGATTGTCGAGCATCTGGAACATGGCCAGCGACACGTCTTCAAGGCCGTCAGCCAATTCCCCCATGTCGGCTTCGACCTGATAGAGGGCGGATCCGCCGAACACGGCCATCCACACCAGCGTCACCAGGGTCGGCACCAGCAGCACGGCGATGATGAACTGACGCACGGTGCGGCCGCGCGACACCCGGGCGATGAACATGCCGACAAAGGGCGACCAGGAAATCCACCAGGCCCAGTAGAACACGGTCCAGCCGTGAAAGAATTTCTCGTCCTCGCGCCCGATCCAATTGCTGAGCGGCACGATGGTGGTGATATAGCTTGCCCCCGTATCAAGGATATTGCCGACGATGGTCCCCGTGGGCCCGACCACGAACACGAAGGCCAGCAGCAAGGCCGCCATGGTCATGTTGATCTGGGACAGAACCTTGACCCCGCCGTCGAGGCCGCGCACCACGGAAAACACGGCAACGGCGGTGACGCCGCAGATGATGGCGATCTGAACGTTGATGGTGTTGGGGATATCGAACAGGAAGTGCAGGCCGCTCGCCGCCTGCTGGGCCCCGAAGCCAAGCGACGTCGCCAAACCGAACAGGGTCGCCAGCACGGCGACGGTGTCGATCACATGGCCAAACCAGCCCCAGGCGCGATCCTGAATCAACGGATAAAAGCCGGATCGGATCGTCAGCGGCAGGCCCTTGTTATAGGTAAAGAACGCCAGCGACAGCCCAACCACCGCATAGATTGCCCAGGGGTGCAGCCCCCAATGGAACATGGTCGCGCTGAGCGCCGCGTCGGCGCCGCCGGGCGTGCGCGGTTCCACCCCCAAGGGCGTGCCGAACCAATTGGTGTAATAGGCCGTGGGTTCCGCCACGGACCAGAACATCAGCCCGATCCCCATACCGGCGGCAAACAGCATGGCGAACCAGGACATCACGGAAAACTCCGGTGTCGCGTCCGGCCCGCCCAGGCGAATTTTCCCAACCGGCAGGACGATCAGCACCAGACAGAACAGGACGAACACGTTGGCCCCGGCCATGAACAGCCAGTCGAAATAATTGATGATCCAGGATTTGGCGCCGTCGAACAAAACCTTCGCCGGGCCTGGCGCAATCAACGTGCCGAGAACAAATAAAAGGACAAAAATAGTCGAAACCCAAAAGACGGGATGGTGAATATCCATACCGTATTTTTGAATATTATCTTGGCCTGTTTCGTATTCTGTTTCGTATATATCTTCCAATTATACTTCCCTTGAATGCAAAATAATGAAACTCCTCGCCCGCGCAGACTAACGAATTGACCCCGCCTTCGTGAACCCCCGGCCGGAAATTTATGCTTTCCCGGTAATCCAGGGCCCTCATTTTGGACATTGCGGAAACGCGTGTTAGGTTGCCCCGGAACGATCAACGCAAAATCAGGACTGGAGACGGCACCCCATGGATGGACGCCTGGTGGAAACGGCTGAGGACGTATCAAAACTTGCCTTCGGCTTCATGGCGTCGAAGGCGCTGTTCGCGGCCCTCCATGTGGACGTGTTCACGGTGCTGGCCGACGGGCCGAAAACCTCGGCCCAGATCGCCGAGAAAACCGGCATCCCCACCAACCGCATCACCACCCTGATGACGGCCTTGACCAGCGTCGGCCTGGTCGACCGCTCCGACGACGAGATCTATACCAACTCACCGGGGGCGGCGGCGTTCCTGTCGCGCGGGGCCAAGTACGATTTCGGCGACTACCTGCGCTATCAGATCGACCGCCAGATGTACCCGTTCCTGCAGCAGTTGAACGAGGTCATGGACGGCTCCCTCGACCCGGATGCGGTCGACAGCTATCAGCATTGGATGGCCGACCCGAAGCAGGCCGCGATCTATTCCGAAGCCCAGCACGCGGGCTCCCTCGGCCCGGGCAAGACGCTGGCCCGGCTGGTCGACCTCAAGGGCGCCAAGTCATTGCTGGACATCGCCGGCGGCACGGGGGCGATGACCATCCGCCTGCTCGAAGCCAATCCGGAGATGACCGCCACCATCATCGATTTCCCCAACGTGTCCGAACTGGGCTGGCGCTTCATTACCGAGGCCGGGATGGTCGACCGCGTGCGCTACATCCCCGGCAACGCGTTGCAGATCGCCTGGCCGACGGAACAAGACGCGATCCTCATGTCCTATCTGTTTTCCGGCATTCCCGGCGGCGAGTTGCCGCGCATGGTGTCCGACGCCTTCGACAGCCTGGCCCCCGGCGGGCGCTTCATGGTCCACGATTTCATGGTCGACGACGACCGCCAGGGCCCGCCCATGGCCGCGCTATGGCAGCTTCAGCACATGGCCTTCACGCCCGATGCGCGGTCGGTCACGCCGGGCTGGCTGATCGCCCGCATGGAAGAGGTCGGGTTCCAGGATATCCAGGAACACGAAATGGTCCCCGGCCTGACCCGGTTGGTGGTCGGAACGAAACCCGCCTAACTGGCCGACCTGTCGCCGTTCCAGTCCTTGCCGCGGACGGGGCCCAGGCGTTCCGCGCTCTTGTCTCTGACACAGACCGCCTGATCGACGCGTTTGACAACCAGTTCCCGCTCTTCGAAGCAGCTGATCATCGTTCCATGAACCGAATGAATTTTCGCGTCGAGCGCCCCAGCGACAATCGTGAGGGTGATCAGGATCCAACTCATGCATCGGTTTCCTTGTCCTGCGCTCAGGAAAAGATTTTACCACGCGCCATGTGAAACGCCTCACGTGTATTAGTAAAATTTTGTGAACGGCGGCGTTCGGCAAAACTGGTCGCCTGCGGTCTGCCCGGCTATTCTCGCGCGAGAGCCCGTGTCGCCCAGTGCCACATGCCACATATCACCTGACGGGAGAATCCGCCCATGCGCGTCGTCATCGCCATGATGAAGCACGAAACCAACACATTCTCGCCGGTGCCGACGCCGATCGAACGGTTCGCCCGCTCGACCCCCATGCCCTACGAGGGCGACGCCGCCTATAAGGCCTTCAAGGGCACGGGCAGCGGCACGGGTGGTTTCATCGATTTGGCGGAAGAGGCCGGGGCCGAGATCGTCATCCCCATCGCCGCCAACGCCTGGCCGTCCGGCCCCGTGGCCGACGACGCCTTCGACTACATGGCCGAGCGGATCGTGAAAGCGGTCGAGGCCGGTTGCGACGCCCTGTTCCTCGACCTGCATGGCGCCATGGTCACCGACAGCCGGGAAGACGGCGAAGGCAGCCTGATTTCCCAGATCCGCGCCATCGCCCCCGACCTGCCGATCGCCGCGGCGCTGGACATGCACACCAACCTTTATCCCGAGTTGGCGGAAAACGTGACCAGCCTTGCGGGCTATCAGACCTACCCCCATACGGACCTGTACGAAACCGCGCAGCGCGCCGGGCGACCCGTCTATGCCCTGCTGCGGGGGGAGGCCCAGCCGACCGTGGCCTGGGGCAACCGGCCCATGCTGCCCCATGTCATGCGCCAGGGCTCGGACAATTTCCCCAACAAGGAGTTGCAGGAAATGACGCGGCGCATGGAGGCCGAAGGGGCCCTGGCCGCGACCCTGTTCACGGGCTTTCCCCATGCGGACATCCACAACGCCGGGGTGTCCGCCGTGGTGGTGACGGATGGGGACCGGGCCCTTGCCGAGAAGTATCGGGACGAGTTGTTGGATTTCGCCTGGAACGAGCGCAAGGCCTTCGTCTACGAGATCGAGCCCCTGGAAAGTTCCATCGCCCGCGCCAAGGAAATCAAAAAGGGCGAGGGTCCGGTCGTGCTGCTGGACCATTACGACAACGCGTCCTCCGGCGGCACGCAGGACACCATGACGGTGCTGGGTGCGATTTTGGCGGCCGGGCTGGACGACGTCGCGGCCTTCGCGATCTGTGATCCGGACGCCGTGCAGAAAATGACCCAGGCCGGCATCGGGGCGGAGATCACCCTGGACCTCGGCGGCAAGGTCGACATGCCTGCGATTGGGGAGACGGGCAAGCCGCTGAAAGTCACCGGGCGGGTCAAGGTGCTGACCGACGGCATCTACAAGAACAAGGGCCCGGCGTCGCGCGGCGTGACCATGGACATGGGGCCTTCGGGCGTGCTGGACACGGGGAAGGTCCAGATCTGCGTGATCTCCCGCCAGCAGGAACCCAACGACACGGCCTGTTTCACCTCGCTCGGCATCGATCCCGAGGAAAAGACCTTCCTGATGCTGAAAAGCCGCATCCATTACCGCGCCGGGTTCGGACGCCTCGCGAAACAGGTCATCGAATGCGCGGGGTCCGGTGTCTGCGGCTCGGACTATTCAAAGCTCGATTTCAAGAACGTGCGGCGGCCGATCTATCCGCTGGACAATCTCAACGACCCGACGCCCTAGGGCATCAGAACAGTGTCTTTGCCGCACCCGTGTCCTTGACGACGCGAAAGCCGATGTGGTCGACCGGACCGCCGGTGCCGCAACCGCCCGAATAGACCTTGTCGACGAAGAACGGCACATGGGCACGCTCATCGCCCTGGACCACACGGTTGGCGCAAAGCGCCGGATCGCTGAGTTGTTCGATCGTCCACGGCCGGCGGTTTTCCGCGTCCGAGGAAAACCAGCAGGTCAGGGTCCATTCCCAGACGGAGCCCGTCATGTCGGCGATGGACCAGGGGTTTTCCCCGTTGCCGCCGACCGCGCGGGTCGGCCGGAAAGCGGTGAACGTGGCCGTGCGGATCATCTGCCGCTGGGCGATGAGGTCTTCGATCGTGTCCTTGGATACGTCCTGCCCGGCGAAGGCGGCATAGGCCCATTCTTCTTCCGTCGGCAGGCGATAGGTGTCCCCGGTGATGGCCGACAGCCAGCGCGTGAACAGAACGGCGTCGAGCCAGGAAACCCGCGTCACCGGATGGCTGCCGGTCTGATAGGGCCGCCGTTTGGCTTCGCGCGGGCAGCCGCCCTCGGCATGGCACAGGTTCCACTGATCGATGGTGATCTCGTGCCGGCTGATCTCGAACGGCCGGCGGATGGTCACGGGTTTGGAATGGTACTTCCGGCCGAAGGAATTGGGGACCAGGATCGTCAGGTTGTAGCGGCCCGGAACGACCTTGGTCATCTCCAATCCGGCCAGGGTCCGCTTGGGCGTCTTCGGGCTGGCGGCGGGCCAGATGACGATCAGCGCGAGCGCGGCGATCCCGGCCAGGAGGACAGCGAAGACCGTTCGGTTGCGCATGTCACCCTCTTGCCCCGTCTCCCCTACTTCAGGGTTTTCAGATAGGCGAGAATATCGGCCTTTTCCTGGGCGCTTTTCAAACCGGGGAACCGCGCCGTGGTCCCGGGCAGAAACCGCCCGGGGTTGGACAGGAATTCCAGAAGGTTCTTATCGTTCCACGTCAGCCCGGAATTCTTCATCGCGGTCGAATAGTCGTATCCCGGGATCGACGCGGCGGGTTTGCCGTAGATGTCGAACAGGGTCGGGCCGAACACCACCCGGCCGCCTTTTTCGAAGGAATGGCAGACGATGCAGTGCTTTTTCGCGGCGGCCATTCCATCCTTGGCGTTGCCGGCCGTTTCCTTGGGCGCGGTGGCGTCCGTCAGGGTCTTGAAATAGGCCAAAAGCTCCGCCCGCTGGGCCGGTTTCTTGATCCCGGCAAAGCTCATCTTGGTGCCCTTGACGGTCTTTTTCGGGTTGGTGATGAACTCCATAAAGGTCGCTTCATCCCAAACGATGCCCGAATTCAACAGGGCCTTGGAATACTTGTAATCCGTGACGTGGCCGGCCGGCTTGCCCAGCACGCCGAACAGGTTGGGGCCAAGCCGATTCTTACCGCCCTTGTTCAGGGTGTGGCAGGCCGTACATTTCTTGGCGATCTTCTTGCCGTTTTCGACATCATCCGCCGCCCAGGCACCCGATGCCGCCAAACCGATGGCCAAAGCCATCCAGATGGAAAACGCATGTGCAATCTTCACGACACTCTCCTGATCCTGCGCCCCCGATTAAGGTGGGGTTAGGGGATATGGTTCACGCGCTATGATTTGATCTGGCTGGGTTTGCGGACCTGCTTCATCAGGTCGTCATTCCATTCGCCATCGACCTCGAAATGGGCCGACGCCCCTTTGAGAACGGCCTCGATCAAATTGTGGTTCACATAGGCATAGATGCCCGGCTGCCGGAACGTATAGATCGCGCAACCGGCGGCCCCCCCGGCGATGAACCAGGTTTCCAGCCCCGTCTGGGGCGGATCCGTGAACGACCCGGTCGACCAGACATAATCCCCATGGCCGCCGATCAGGTGCGGGCGGGTGTCCCGGTTGGCCTGGGAATGCACCATCAAGACCGATTCCCCGACGCTGGCCTTGAGAGTACCCTCGCCAAGCAGGGCGCCGACGGCGCCGTTGAACACCACGTGGCTGGGGGTCAAGGTCGCCATGACCCGCAATGAATCGGCGTAATCCTCGCCGGCCGTTTCGTACTTGATGTATTCGTCGTGCTCGTCCTTGGCCAGGTAGTAATCCTGTTCGCCGATGTAGTAGGCGCGGTCATAGCGGATGGGCGTGCCGTCAGCGGCCTTGAGGCCGTCGCGCGGCAGCACCATGATCGCGCCGTTCATGCCGTGGCAGACGTGATAGGGGATCATCGCCCCGCCCGGCGCGCAGTGATAAACGAACACCCCGGGCTTCGTCGCCCGGAACCGCAGCACGGCTTCCTCGCCCGGCGACACATGGGTCAACCCGCCCCCGCCGAGCGCCCCGGTCGAGGCATGGAAATCGATGTTGTGTTCCATGGCGCTGGTCTCGGGATTGACCAGGGTCAGCTCCACATAGTCGTCCTGATGGACGACGATCATCGGGCCGGGAACGGATCCGTTGAAGGTCAACGCCCAGATCTCGGCCCCTTCGTCGTCCAGCACCATCTTCTTTTCTTCGATGTCCAGCCGGACCTCGACAACCTTCGGGCCGCCGGTCGCCACCTGTTCGTGCTTGGGCAGAAACGGCGGCGCGACCATTTCCTGTTTGACCCGCGGCAGGGCGGCAATTTGTTTTTCCGACAAGGGAGCCGATGCCTGGGGGGGCTTAGGGACCGCCGCATGGGCGGGATTGCTGACCATATCCATAGCCAACAGCCCGCCGCCAACAGTAGCGGTGCCTGAGAGGAAGTTTCTGCGGGAGACGGTGGACCGAATTCCAGGGGTCTTTTCCATGTTCAACTCCGGCGTTGGAATTTACTTGGCCGTTCGGCCGCGACATGGAATTTTCTGCGTCGCAATTTTGACGCTAACTCCCCCCGCCGGTCTGCACCTTGACTTCGATCAAAACTGCGGCAAATTCGTAAAATCACGAAATCGCGGCAACAGGCGGAAAGTCGACGATAACCCACTGAAAATATGTAACATTAAATGCTCGGACGCTGGCCCGCCGTTGCGTTCAGCGCCCTTTATTTTTCCGCCTTGTCCGCCTGGATGATCTGTTCCACGACATCGGTCATGTCCGTCCCGACCACGTCCGGCTTCCGATAGAGCGGATGATAAGGCGCGCCGGAGCGGTCGATATAGGCCGCCTGCATGCCGGCGGACATGGCGCCGTGGGTATCCCAGTCATGGGTCGCGACAAGGCGCAGGTCCTGTATCGGCGTTCCAAGATGATCCGCCACGAAACGGTAGACCTTGGGATCGGGCTTGAAGCTGCCCGTTTTCTCGACGGAGACAACATCGTCGAAACTCTCGTTCAAACCGGCGTTGGCGATCTGGCTGCTCACCAGGTCGAGGGAGGAATTGGAGAACGCGACGGTCCGGTAGCCGGCGGCGCGCAGTCGCGCCAATGCCGGCTTGATGTCGGGATGTGGGTTCAGGCCGGCGAAGCCCTTGAGAATGTCCGTACGTCTGTCCTCGGAAAGCGTCACGCCGCGGCGCGCGGCGACGGCGTCCAGGGTGATCGCCGCCAGACGGGCAAACCCCGTTTCCACACCGGTCAGGACACAGACGGTCGACGTCTGCAGCAGCATGGCGAACCAGGTGGCAATGACGCCGGCATCCTGAAAAACCGCCTCGAACCCCGGCTTCAGGGACGACAGGTCGAGAACCGTTTCATTGATGTCGAACAGCACCGTGTCCCGGGACATGGCTTTCTCCTTTACTATTCAAAGTGTTTAATACCGCGTCCCGCGTCGGACGCCACAGGTCAGGCGGGCGGATCGCGCCGGGTTCAGAGCATCCCGTTCCACCGCCATATCCTCGGCGAGGGACACGAGATCGGCATTTATGCGCGCTGCTTCTGTTCCCATACCAGCTTGGGGAGGATCACCGAAACGGTTGTCCCCTGGCCCACGGTGCTTTCGATTTCGATCCGCCCGCCGTGCTTTTCGATCAGCGTCTTACAGATCGCCAGGCCGAGCCCCCATCCCTCCACCGCCTTATAGGGATCAAGGTCGCCCCGCGCGAAGGGTTCGGTGACGCCGGGAAGGTGGCCTTGGGCGATGCCGCAGCCGGTATCCACTATCTTTATAATGACTGCGTCCGCTACTTCGTACGCAGAGGCGTCAATTTTACCGCCGGGCGGGGTGAATTTCATGGCGTTCGACAGAAGGTTCAGGATGACCTGCCGGATCGCCTGGCGGTCGGCATTGATGTCCACGAAACCCGCATCCGCGTCGACCGACACAGATATGTCCTTTCGCGCCGCGTCCGCCGAGAAGATGTGGATGCATTCGTTAAGGGCCTCCAGGGCATTGAACGTTTCCCGATCCAGGCCGCGCCCCCCCGATTCAATGGCCGAAATGTCGAGGATGCTGTTGATCAGGGACAGCAGATGTTCGCCGCTGAATCGGATATCCTTGGCATATTCCTTGAATTTGCGCGCGGAGGACTCGCCGAAATCCTGAAAGGCGATGAGTTGGGAGAAGCCGATGATCGCGTTCAAGGGCGTGCGCAATTCATGGCTCATGGCCGCCAGGAACTGGGACTTGGCAAGGTTGGCTTTTTCGGCATCTTCCCGGGCTGTTCTCAACGCCTGCTCGAACAATTTCCGTTCCGTGATGTCCTGAAACGACCCCCGTAGCAGGATTGGAACACCGTCTTCCAAAACCGCCTCACCGGCGATACGAACGTTCTTGACCGTCCCCTTGCGGGTCAGGATCGACAATTCCAAATCCCACGGCGTGCCGTTCCGGCGTCCGGCGGCAACCGCAGCCGCCAGCAAGGGGCGGTGTTCCGGAACAAAAAACTCGATCGCTTCCGCAAATGCCGGGCTGTAATCCGGCGCCGCGTCAAGAATGCGATATGTTCCCTGGCTCCAGGTCAATTGCCGGGTTCTCAGATCCAACTGCCAGCCGCCGGTTCTGCTCAACCGTTCCACGTCCTCAAGAAGCCGGCTTTGCCGGGCCCGGAACTGTTCGCTATGGCGCAGCCTCTGGTCCCGGTCCACCAACTGGCGGTTCTTCGCAGACATGATCAGCAAATAGGCCAACAGACTGGCCACAAGCGCCACCGTAAGCCCGACAATGGCGATCACGATTATATTACGATGCGCCTCGATCCAGCCCTGGCGGGGGTGGATCAGGCGCGCCCGTGCGGCGACCGCCTCCGGCAGGTCCAGGTCCAGGTATTCCAACACGCGGTCATTGAGCAGATATTCATTGGGGCTGTCCGTGACCGGCGCCAGGTCGCGCATCGGCGTCCCCGCCAGATAGGCGGCCATCTGCGCCGCCGCCATGCGCCCTTGGGCAACACCGCTGGTCACATAACCGCCGAGAACACCATCGAACAGGTAGGCATCTTCCATGCTGATGACGATTCTACGGCCGATCCCGACTATCGCTTCGACAATCTGCGGCAGCGGCACGACATCGCCGGATTGGTCCCTGACCGCGCCCAAGGTGGTCAGGATCAGCGGTTGATCGGGGTTTTCCCGCAAGCGCTTCGTAATGTCCCGCAGACGATCACTCACGAGAAACGTCAAGCCGGCGCGGTCACCTGCGGCGATATCTCTCTTTATTTCAACTTCGATCGCCCGATAGGTGGCCGATCCGTCGCCGACGACCACGACCGGCCCGAGACCGCCCTGAAGTTGCCGAAGCAGTTCAATATTCGGCTGGATTTCCTTATGTTCGAAGACCCCGGTCACCATGTCCGGCTGTAAATGGTCGAGCTGGGCGTAATTGTTCACGCCAGAAAAGAATACAGGGGCCTCCGGATACAATCGGCGCAAGTGGTCCAGCGCGAAGATCAATCCATTGTCGTCCGTCACATAAATGGCGTCCGGGTCATAACCGCTGTACTTGATTTTAAGATGATTTGCGAAGGCGGCGCCGTAGCCCGCATCCAGGGGCCGGCGTTTGGTATCGAGGTACTCGGTCTTGATCTCGACGGCCGCATCCAGGCCTTCACTGATCCCGGCAACGAACCCTTCATGCTGCCGGGCGGTCCAAGGGTACTGTTGACTGTAGGCGTGGATCGCCAAGATCCGAAAAGTCCTGTCTTCCGGCCCGTGATCACCCGCTGCCGGGTTCGGCAGCCAAACACAGGCCAGCCACAAGACGACGGCGACATGCCGGGTCAAGCGGATCAACCTCGTAGAAGCAATAAGGCCTGGTTTATTCAATGGGACAAACCTTGGTCCGGTTGGGCGGAAACCGTGGGCTGTCCACCCCTTCCTTTGGAGGTGGAAACCGATATTTTTGTTGTTTTGTCGATTCACGGTTATCGACCGTGATTTCCAGGACATCACCAACGGCATCCCGGAAACCCGCCCATTCCGGCGGTGGGTCCACGATGTGTATTCCTGTAGGCACCCTAGAGGCGCACATTGTTACAGTTTCGCGATCCGATCAATTCCCCCTAAAGTCATAGACAATTCCTGGGATCCGTCAGCGCGAAGCCCTTGCGGATACCCGCGCCCCTGCCTTCGGAAACACCACCACGCCCCCGATTTCAGTGGCGACAGGTCGCGAACCGCACCGGTGCGGTCGGTCGATCATGTCCCTGACAGGGCGATAGGCGGTTGCGCTGCGCATGGCTTTGCGATACGGCCAAGGAAAGACGGAGGGAAACACCATTATGAATGAAACCACCTGCACCATCGCCGTGATCCGCGGCGACGGTATCGGCGTCGACGTGACGGACGCGGCGTTGGCCGTCATCGACGCGGCCAAGGCGCGCACGGGCGGTTTCCGCCTTGCCTGCAACGACCTTGTGGCCGGGGCCGGGTATTTCAAGGAAACGGGCCAGGACATCGCCCCCGGACACGAAGACGCCGCGGCCGAGGCCGATGCGATCCTGCTGGGCGCGATTGGGTTGCCGGCGGTGCGCCATGCGGACGGCACGGAAATCTCGCCCCACCTGCGCCTGCGCGAACGGTTTCAGTTGTACGCAGGCGTGCGCCCGGTCAAAGCCTATCCCAACGCGCCCCGGCGCCTGGCCGACCCCCGCGCCGACGCCATCGACCTGATCATCCTTCGGGAATCGACCGAAGGCCTGTTCTATTCCGCCGCCGCCAACAAGCGCGAGACCGTGGCCAGCGACAGCGAGGTCCAGGACATCCTGCGCATCACGCGCCCGACCTCGGAAAAACTGTTCGATTTCGCCTTCCGCCTGGCCGAAAAGCGCAAGGCCAAGGGCGGGAAAGGCATGGTGACCTGCGTCGACAAGGCCAACGTGTTCCGATCCATGGCCTTCTTCCGCAAGATCTTCGATGAACGCAAGGCCGCCTTCCCGGATATTCCCGCGTCCTACAACTACGTCGACGCCCAGGCCCTGGACCTGATCCGCCGGCCCTGGGATTTCGACGTTCTGGTGATGGAAAACATGTTCGGCGACATCCTGTCGGACCTTGCCGGTGGCCTGGTCGGCGGCATGGGCATGGCGTCCTGCGCCGAGGTCGGCGACGACCACGCTCTGTTCCAGCCGGCCCACGGCTCGGCCCCCGACATCATGGGCCAGGACAAGGCCAATCCCCTGGCGGCGATCTTGTCGGGTGCGCTGATGCTGGATTACCTTTCCGACCGCATGGGCGGGCACGGCGGGCTGACCGACGCGGCCACGGTGATCGAGGACGCCGTGCAACGGGGGTTTGAGCAAAACCGCCTGCGGCCCATGGAATTCGGCGGCGACATGGGCACCCAGGCCGTGACCCGCGAGGTCATGGCATTGATTGCCGGGGATTAAGCGGCGTCAGGCCGCCAGCGAACCGAAACTTTCGTCGGCCAGACGGCGGGCATCGGGAATGTCCACATGGCGGCCCTTGAAGTGGGCCAGGCCTTCGTTCTCGATCGCGCGGATCACCCGCGACATGGTTTCCGAGCGCACGCCGATCAGGGACGCGATGTCCTGACGCGACACCGGAAGTTCCAGACGGACCCGCGTTCCTTCATCGGAATCGGTCTCGCCGCCGAACGCCACCAGAAGGCGCAGGAAGCGCACCCGGCAGGACGCCGTGACCGTTTCCATGACCTTGTTCTCGGCCTCGGCCATATCGCGGGCAAGATGGCGGAAAAAGGCCATGACCAGGGCCGGGCTGTCGGCTGCCATGCGGTGCACCGTGGCCGCCGGCACGTGGCAGATGCGGCCTTCTTTCAAGACTTCGGCGCTGACGCCGTGGGGTGTGCCGGTCAAAAGCGACCGATAACCGAAGGTCTGACCCGGGCGGACCAGACGCAGCAGTACCGATTCACCGTCCGCATCGACCTTGCGGATGCCGACCAAGCCCGAGGATACGCAATAAACGCCCGTCGCTTCGTCGCCTTCGTGGTAGATGGCTTCACCGGCCAGAAAGCCGCGTGACCGGCGGGCATCATCCATATGGGCGACGTTCGCCCCTTCCAGAACCGACCATTCGGCGGCCTGACGGTGTGCGCAGTTGGAACACGACTTATCCATGATACTTCCCCAAGGTTCGACACCGAAATCGGCGCCTCAATGAGGGAAGTGTCGCTCATATTCTGTTTTTTGGAATTGATCTGAATCAACACCCCGACCGGCACAACCGGATAGGGTGGTCGAGTCCACCCGCCAGCCGGGGAACCTATTCTGGGGGAACTGGAAATATGCCCGACAGGGCCCGTACCGCGAACTTCGACGAAACCGTGCGCCGGTTCATCCTGCGTTATGGGGAGTCCGCCCTGACGGAAGCCAACCGCCGCGCCCACGAACTGGAATCCGAAGGCGACAGCGACGGCGCGGAAACTTGGCGTCAGGTCGCCGCCGCCATCGCCGCGCAAAGCGCGCCGCGCACGGGCAGGCGCCTTCACTGACTTCAAGCTTTGGTCAGTTTATTAATCTCGGAACGCTTTCAGCCCCCGGTTAGTTAATTCGTGGCGAATCTCCGATGGTAGGTACGATGGTCTACGCTCTAAAATTCGCACCTCTGTCGTTCCAAAAACTTGGATAAGAATTGAAAAAACCGCAAGAATCGAACTCACACCCAAAGCACATACTGCCATTTTCAGTGCTTTGGAGGAGCTTGCTCGGGCTTCTTGAAGTTCCTCATATTCGATAAGACGAAAATACCCCTCTTGTGAGAGCATCATATTCGTATTGCGTCGAGTATGGTGTTCGAGGCCATTGGCAACATCTCGCTCCAATACATAGGCAGCTTTTATTCCTCTATGTATCGCTTGGGGCGACACATTCGGAAACTCGGCTTTGACTTTGTCGGATAGCGACTTGTATCCAATCCACCCAGTCCCCCCGAGCGCATCACGACCGAGTTCTAGCAGCCGGATGTGGAAGTTGGCTCTACCCATGCATGTATTATCCCATGCACGCCTTTCTTTGCCGAGCCAATTCCTCAACCGACATTTCCTTTAGCCCCGTGGAGGCAAATTATTGATTACCTGGCCGCCGTCACCATGATCTCAACCTCGGTGCCCATTTCAAGCTGGACCCCGATGCAGGCCCGGGCCGGCCGCTTGAGATCGCCCAGCCATTCCTTCCAGACCTCGTTCATGGCCGGCTTGCGGCGCAGGTCGTCCAGATAGATCACGGCGGACAGTAACTTCGACTTGTCCGTGCCGTAATGGGCCAGGCATTTATCGATCTTGGCCAGCACGTCGCGGGTCTGCCCGGCGACGTCCTTGGACGTATCGCCGCCCGTCAGGCCGCACAGATAGACGGTCGTATCGGTCGCCGTGCCCTGGCTGAGAATCTCGCCCGAGTTCAGATGTTCGATGGTCATGTGGAATGTCTCCTCCGATAGTTTTTTGATTCTGCCCGATTGTGGGCAGCAAACCGCCGGAAGGGCAAGAAGGGAACCACTGAGGCAGTGAGACAATGAGATTATCTGGATTCCCGCTTACGCGAGAATGACGCCAAAAACCGGCTTCCCATGTCACCTCCGCGAAAACGGGGGTCCAATCTTTCTCCCTTCCCACTCACCGCCTCACCGTCTCTGTGGTTTTTTCTTTCTTGACGCAACGTCAACCCATTCGCCTTGTGCGTCGGGCAGCGGACCGGGATAATCGCGCCCAGGTTCTTGGGAGACATCGGAATGTTCACCACCGGCATGACCTTTGCCCTGGGCGACGAGGTCGAAGCCCTGCGCGACACGGTTTTCCGCTTTGCGCAGGACAAGATCGCGCCGCGCGCCGCCGAGATCGATGAAACCAACGAATTCCCCCGCGACCTGTGGCCGGAGATGGGCAAGCTGGGCCTGCTCGGCATTACCGCCGATGAAGACCACGGCGGGGCGGCCATGGGATACCTGGCCCATTGCGTGGCGATGGAGGAAATCTCCCGCGCCTCGGCCTCCGTCGCCCTGTCCTACGGCGCCCATTCCAACCTTTGCGTCAACCAGATCAACCGCAACGGCACGCCCGATCAAAAGGCCCGCTACCTGCCCAAGCTGATCACCGGCGAGCACCTGGGGGCCTTGGCCATGAGCGAGCCCGGCGCCGGATCCGACGTGGTCGGCATGAAGCTTCGGGCCGAGCGGCGCAACGACCGCTACATCCTGAACGGCAACAAGATGTGGATCACCAACGGCCCGCAAGCCGACGTGCTGGTGGTCTACGCCAAGACCCAGCCGGACGCCGGATCGAAAGGCATCACCGCCTTTCTGGTCGAAAAAGGCATGGTTGGATTTTCGACCGCGCAGAAGCTGGACAAGCTGGGCATGCGCGGCTCCGACACCTGCGAGCTGGTGTTCGAGGATTGCGAGATCCCGGCGGAAAACGTGTTGGGCGAAGTGGATGCGGGCGTGAAAGTATTGATGTCGGGCCTGGATTACGAGCGCCTGGTGCTGGCCGCCGGGCCGGTCGGCATCATGCAGGCCTGCCTGGACGTCGTGGCGCCCTATGTCCACGACCGCAAACAGTTCGGCCAGGCCATCGGCGAGTTCCAGTTGATGCAGGGCAAGCTCGCCGACATGTACACGGACATGAACGCCTGCCGCGCCTATGTCTACGCCGTGGCCCAGGCCGCCGACCGGGGCCGCACGACGCGAAAAGATGCCGCCGGCTGCATTCTTTATGCCGCGGAAAAGGCGACCCAGGTCGCACTCCAGGCCGTGCAGGCCCTGGGCGGCATGGGCTACATCAACGAAAGCCCCACGGGGCGGCTGCTGCGCGATGCCAAGCTGTATGAAATCGGCGCCGGCACGTCGGAAATCCGGCGCATGCTGATCGGCCGCGAACTGTTCCAGGAGACGGCGTGATGCCCAAGTTCGAATCCCAGGTCGCCACCAACACCCCGGCGTTCAAGAAGAACAAGGAACGCATGGACGGTCTGGTCCGCGCGCTGGCGGAGACCCGCGCCACTGTGGAAAAAGGCGGCAGCGATCAGGCCCGCGACCGCCACCTTTCGCGCGGCAAGCTGCTGCCCCGCGACCGGGTGAAGGGCTTGCTCGACCCGGGCTCCCCATTCCTCGAGGTCGGCCAGCTTGCGGCCTGGGAGATGTATGGCGGCGGCGTGCCGGGGGCCGGCATGATCGCCGGGGTCGGCCGCGTGTCGGGCACGGATTGCATGATCGTGTGCAACGACGCCACGGTGAAGGGCGGAACGTACTACCCCATGACCGTGAAGAAGCACCTGCGGGCCCAGGAAATCGCCATGGAGAACGGCCTGCCCTGCGTCTATCTGGTGGATTCCGGCGGCGCCAACCTGCCCAATCAGGATCAGGTATTTCCCGACCGCGACCATTTCGGGCGCATCTTCTTCAACCAGGCCAACATGTCGGCGGCCAACATCCCGCAGATCGCCGTGGTCATGGGGTCGTGCACGGCGGGCGGCGCTTACGTTCCCGCCATGTGCGACGAAAGCGTCATCGTCAAGGGCCAGGGCACGATCTTTCTGGGCGGCCCCCCACTGGTGAAGGCCGCCACGGGCGAGGAAGTGACGGCGGAAGATCTGGGCGGCGCCGACGTCCATTGCCGCAAGTCGGGCGTGGCCGACCATTACGCCAAAAACGACGGCCATGCGTTGGAGATCGCCCGCGCCGCCGTGTCGCACCTGAACCGCGCGCCCGCGATGAACGGCGTGACCCTGGCGGCGCCGGAAGACCCCGCCTACGATCCCGAGGACATCAACGGCATCATCCCGGCCGACCCGCGCCTGCCCTACAACGTGCGCGAGGTCATCGCGCGGATCGTCGACGGCTCGCGGTTCGACGAGTTCAAACGCCTGTACGGCGAAACCGTGGTCTGCGCCTTCGCCCATATCGACGGCGTGCCCGTGGGCATCGTCGCCAACAACGGCATTCTGTTTTCCGCCTCGGCCCTGAAGGCGACCCATTTCATCGAACTCTGCGACCAGCGGGGCATTCCCCTGGTGTTCCTGCAAAATATTTCCGGCTTCATCGTCGGCCGCCAGTTCGAGGCCGAGGGCATCACCAAGGACGGCGCCAAGATGGTCACCGCCGTGGCCACGGCGCGGGTGCCCAAGGTGACGCTGTTCATCGGCGCATCCTACGGCGGCGGCAACTACGGCATGTGCGGGCGGGCCTATTCGCCCCGCTTCCTGTGGACCTGGCCGAACTCCAAGATCGCCGTGATGGGCGGCGAACAGGCGGCGGGCGTGCTGGCGACGGTCAAGCGCGACGGGATTGAGCGCGACGGCGGCGACTGGTCGGCGGAGGACGAAAAAGAATTCAAGGCCCCCATCATCGCCCAGTTCAACGAACAGGCCGACCCCCTCTACGCCACCGCGCGGCTATGGGACGACGGCATCATAACCCCGGCGGAAACCCGCCGGGTGCTGGCCCATTCCCTGAAAATCGCCCTCAACCGCCCGACGCCGCCGGGCGGGTTCGGCATCTTCCGGATGTAGGCCCGAGGGATTGAGCACCATGGCCGATACCGTCACCATCTACGAAGTCGGGCCGCGCGACGGCCTGCAGAACGAGAAGCGCCTGATCCCCGCCGCCGACAAGGTGCGGCTGATCGACCTGTTGGCCGAGGCCGGGTTCAAGAAGATCGAGGCGACCAGTTTCGTGTCCCCCAAATGGGTGCCCCAGTTGGCCGACGCCGCCGAGGTCATGGCCGCGATCACCCGCAAACCCGGCGTGACCTATGCCGCCCTGACGCCCAACATGCGGGGTTATGAGGGTGCCCGGGCCGCGCGGGTCGACGAGGTTGCCGTGTTCGCCGCCGCGTCCGAAGCCTTCAGCCAGAAAAACATCAACTGTTCCATCGACGAAAGCCTGGAACGCTTCCGCCCCGTGGTCGGCGCGGCCAAGGCCGACGGCATCCCCGTGCGGGGGTATGTCTCCTGCGTCACCGACTGCCCCTATTCCGGCGCGGTGACACCGGAAGCCGCCGCCCGCGTGACCGAGGCGTTGTTCGCCCTCGGCTGTTATGAGGTCTCCCTCGGCGACAGCATTGGCAAGGCCGCCCCCGAGGCCGTCGCCGCCATGCTGGACGCGGTGCTGAATATCGCCGATGCCGCCGATCTTGCCGGGCATTTCCACGACACCGGCGGCCGCGCGCTCGACAATATCGCGGTCAGCCTGGACAAGGGGCTCAGGACCTTCGATTCCTCCGTCGGCGGGCTGGGCGGCTGTCCCTATGCGCCCGGGGCCAAGGGAAACGTGGCGACGGGACGCGTGGTCGATTACCTGGACCGCGCCGGTTTCGCCACCGGCATTGACCGGGCCGGCCTGACCGCCGCCGAAGCCTTTGTCGCGGGCCTTGCCTTGGGGGAAGAAAATCGCGGGTAACCCCCCGAACATGCGGATATGCTGGACCCAAGCCGGATCCCGGTATATGCGATTAATAACTGGCCCGGAACGGGCCGCCGACCCGCGCAGAAGAACGCGGGCGCTCTTGAAGGATGGCGCTGTTGAACAACCGCCAACTGTTCGCGTTGTACGGAGCAACCCTGGCCGCCGTGTTCGGGCTCGCATTCCTATGGGAGTTTACGGTTGCGGGTGATGCCGCCGAGACGCTCGCCCATGGATCGCCGCATCCGGAACGCATCGATCGCTGGGAACATGTCCTGACGGCCACCGTCTTCGCCGCCGTCGCCATGTTCGTGCCGGCCGGGATCATCGGCTGGATCCTCAAAAAACAACAGGCGACCGAAGAAGCCTACCGCCGCAGCGAAGGCACCTTGCGCGCCTTCATCGATCATGCCCCGGCGCTGGTCGCGCTCAAGCATGCGGACGGACGCTATCTTCTGATGAACAAACAATACACGACCCAGTTTGGCCTAGACCCTGCCAAGGCCGAGGGTCTGGATGCCAGCAACGTGTTCCCGAAAGATCTGGCCCGGATATTCCGGGACCAGGAATGCCGGGCCGTGGAAACGCGGCAGGAGGTGAGCGAAGAACATGTCATCCCCCATGAGGACGGCGACCATGTCCACCTCTGCACCAAGTTTCCGGTCATCGGCGAAGACGGCACAATCGTCGGCATCGGCACCTTTTCCACGGACATCACGGAACAGAAGGCGACGGAACGGCGCATCAACGATGCCCTAATGGACGCCGAACAGGCCAACCGGGCAAAGTCGGAATTCCTCGCCAACATGAGCCACGAATTGCGCACGCCGCTGAATTCGATCATCGGGTTTTCGCAAGTCATGTCGTTGGGCAAGGATTTTGGGATTTCTGCGGACAAGCATCTGGAATATGCCCGCGATATCCAGCGCTCGGCCGAACACCTGCTGCAACTCATCAACGATCTGTTGGACCTGTCCAAGATCGAAGCCGGTCAGATCACCCTGAACGAGGGCGAAATCGACCTGCAGGAGACCCTCGAACAGGCCTGCCACATGCTCAAGACCGAGGCCGAAGCCAAAGCCTTGACCCTGACCTGCGCCTGCGAAGCCGGGATCCCGAGGCTGTTCGCTGATACCCGCTATGTCATGCAGGTGGTCCTGAACCTGCTGTCGAACGCCGTGAAATTTAATGTTCCGGGCGGACGGGTCGATGTCGCCGCAGGTATCGAGGATGACGGTCGGATCGCCGTCGGTTTCACCGATACGGGCATCGGCATCGCGGCCGAGGACATCCCCCTGGTTCTGGAACCGTTCGGGCAGGCCGGCACATCGTCGGACCGCAGCCATATCGGCACTGGCTTGGGCCTGTCCGTCTCCAAACAACTGGTCGAACTGCACGGCGGCAGCCTGACCCTGATCAGCGCGCCGGGCGAGGGTACGACCGTGACCGTCCGCTTTCCGGCCGACCGCGCGGTCCACGCATGATCCCGCAATCATCTCTGAAATCCGCGAGTCAGCCGCAAAGGTTGCAACCCAACCGACAAATGTGGGAGTCTTCGTCTAGGGGAGAATCAAGCCGGACCACCTGATGCTGGAGTATTTCGCACCAATTTCCTATTGGGTGGTGACCGCTTTATGGCTGGTCATCCTCATTCTTTACGTGGTCAAGCTGCGTCAGTCCAAATTGGCGGGCGGCGGCATTGCGGTGTTGTTGGTCATCTTGTCGATCGATGCCTTCCGCACGGTGCTTGAAAACGTCTATTTCGGCACCTTCCACAATTCGCGATTGGGCCTGCTGCCGGCAAGCTGGGCCGAAATCCTTGGCGATCCATCGTTATTGCTGTTCCCCAAGGGCGTGAATATCGCCGCCGGGGTGCTGGTCTTGGTGCTTTTGATCCGCCACTGGCTGCCCCGGGAATTGCGTGAGGGCGAGGAGCTTCGCCGCAAGGATGCGGTGTTGCGCAGCGTGTTCGACAACGCCGCCGTGGGCATGGTCCTGCACGCGGCCGACGGATCGACCCGCGAACGCGTCAACGACGCCTTCTGTAACCTTGTCGGATATTCGCAGGCCGACCTGCTCGACAATCCCTACGAGGCCCTGACCCACCCCGACGACCTGTTGCGCAGCCTGGAACTGCGCCGGCGCCTCGCCGACGACGAGGTCGAGGTCATCAGCATGGAAAAACGCTACATGCACAAGGACGGCCACGTGGTCTGGGGCAGCGTGTCGTCGTCAATCATCCGCGGTGACGACGGCGAAGTTCTTAACTATGTCTCGTTCATCCAGGACATCTCGGCACGCAAGGCCGCCGAACAATCACTGCGCGAGGCAACGGAAAGCGCCATCGAGGCCAACCGGGCCAAGTCCCAGTTCCTGGCGACCATGAGCCACGAATTCCGCACCCCACTCAACGCGATCCTGGGGTTCAGCCAGCTTCTCGGCAACGAAATTTTCGGACCGCTCGGCGATAAGCGATACAAGGGTTATGCCGACAACATCCGCGATTCCGGTGAACTGATGCTGGCGCTGGTCAACGACGTGCTCGATATCTCGACCATCGAAGCGGGCAAACGGTTGTTGATCATGGAGCCGGTCAATCTGCGCGTCGTGATCGAGGACTGCGTGGGAACCTTTGCCACCATGGCCGAAGACAAGGCCATCACCGTCGAGGTCAACATCGCGCAGGACATCCCGACGCTGACCGCCGACCGCCGCGCGGTGGTGCAGATCGCACTCAATCTCTTGTCCAACGCCATCAAGTTCACGAATCCCAACGGCCGCGTGACCGTCAGCGTGATGCAGACCGGCAACGCCCTGTCGTTCATGGTCAAGGACACGGGTGTCGGCATTCCTGAAAATGCGCTTGGGACGGTCACCGAACCTTTCACTCGCAGCCATTCCAACCCGCATCTGTCACAGACCGGCACCGGGCTGGGCCTGTCCATCGTCAAATCCCTGACCGAGGCCCATGGCGGCACGCTGATCATCGACAGCACACCGGGCGAAGGCACGTTGGTCACGGCGCGGTTTCCGCTGAATCCGGACGGCGATGACCAGCCGCCGCTGCGCGCCGTTTCCGCCTGAACGCCGGCCTCCACCCCCCATCCTTGACCTCCGGGCGTGAACCGTTAGGCTGCTGGGCCAACGAGATCAATCATCCGAATTCCAGTCCCTAAAGGGGGAGACAATGGCCAAAATCAATATCCAATTCACCCTGTTTTCGGCGTTCTATTCGCCGCTCATTTCCACCATGTCGGGCGGCTTCCTCAAGGCCGAAGGTCTTGAGCCGAACTGGTCCGTGTCACCGCCGGGCAAGTCGGCAATCGACGCCCTGCTCGACGGTTCGGCCGATGTGGTGCAATCGGCGCTGTCCCAGGGTTTCACCACGCTCGGTAAGGGCGAGACGCCCAAGGTCAAGCATTTCGCTCAGATCAACGAAATGGACGGCTTCTTCGTCACCGGGCGCGCGCCTGATCCCGATTTCACCTGGAAAAAGCTCGAAGGGGCCGACCTTGTCTGTTTCGGCGGCGGGCAGCCGCGCGCCATGTTCATGTACGCCTGTCACAAGGCGGGCATCGATTTCTCAAAAATCAACCTGATCACCCCGGGTGGCGCCGCCGACATCGATAAGGCCTTCCGCGACGGCCTCGGCGACTATGTGCAGCAGCAGGGTCCGTTCCCGCAGCAGTTGGAAAAGGACGGCATCGGCCATGTCGTCGCCCAGGTCGGTCCGCAGATCGGCCCCAACGGATTCTCCAGCCTGTGTGCGACGCCGGAATGGCTGACGACGGACATGGCCAAGGCCTTCATGCGCGCTTACAAGAAAACCCGTGTCTACATGAACGAGACCCCGGCCATCGAGATCGCCAAGGCGGAAAGCTCCTACTTCCCAGACATCGACGAGGACGTTCTGGCCGACTGCATCGCGACCTATCAGAAACTCGGCTGCTGGACGCCTCATGTCGAGATCACCAAGGAAGCCTACGCCGTGACCCAGGACGTGTTCGAGCACTTCGGCACGCTGAAGGAACGCTATCCCTACGAGGCCGTGTGCTGCCTGCCGCCCGAGACCGATTGAGAATAGCCGACCAACCACCGCAACCAGGGCTGGGAGACGACGCCATGCCGGAGACATTCCACCTGATCAGCGCCGTCACCTGCCCTTGGGTGCAGCGGGCCGTCATCATGCTGCGCGCCAAGGGCGTGGATTTCGACGTCACTTATGTGAACCTGCGGGACAAGCCGGACTGGTTCCTGGAACTTTCCCCCCACGGCAAGGTGCCGGTGCTGAAGGTCGACGGTGAGGTGCTGTTCGAATCCAACGCCATCGCCGAATACCTGGACGAGGTCTTCGAACCCCGCCTGCACCCGGCCGATCCCATCAAACGCGCCAAGAACCGGGCCTGGACCGATTTCCTTCAGACCTTCGCCTGGGGCCCGGGCCTGAACAACCTGTCCTATTGCGATTCCAAGGACGCCCTGGCCGGGGCGCAGGAAACGGCGCGCCAGCGCGTCAGCCGCCTGGAAACCGCCATCGCCAAGGAACGGGGCAACGACGGCCCCTACTTCAACGGCCCCGACATGTGCCTGGTCGACGCCGCCTACGCGCCGTTCTTCCAGCGTTTCATGCTGTGCGAGGAGCACCTCAAGACCGGGCTTCTCGACGAATTCCCCCTGGTCACGGCCTGGGTCGATGCCTTGCTGGCGACGGACGCGGTGACCGGCTCCGTCCCACCGGAATTTCCAGAGGCTTTCAATGAGAATCTGGAACGCCGGGGCGCCCTCGCCTGGGGATTGAAGACCGGGGCCGAGGCGGCGGAATAAGGCCGGCCGCCTCACGCACAATTCCGTCATCCAACGATTTTAAACACCTTCAACCGGGCCGCGAAAAAATAACTGCGCCAACCCGTCGTTTTGGCTTGTCTATGAAACGGTAGAATTTATAGTCAAAGTTGATTGCGACATATTACATAAAATCGTGATCAGGGGATCATTGAGGGGAACATCATGAAACGGAAGTCCGTGCTGGGGGCGATTGGCCTCCTGTTTGTTGCTGGCTGCGCCTCGTCGCCCGACGACATGCAGCGTGCCTATGTCTCGCCGACGCAGTTTGCACCGCTTGGTTGCACCCAGTTGAGCGGAGAGCTTGAGCGGGTGTCGTCGCGCAAGGTCGAACTCTACAAGCAGTTGAAGAGCACGTCGGACAACGATGCCGTCCAGATGGGTGTCGGCCTTATCCTGTTCTGGCCGACGTTGTTCTTCCTCGAAGGCGGCGACGGCCCCCAAGCGGCCGAGTATTCCCGCCTCCTGGGCGAAGAAGAAGCCATTGAGAAGACGATGGTGCAAAAGAACTGTAGCGCCGCCTTAATCAAGGTGAAGAAGGAAGTCGCCCCGAAAGAGGACGTTAACGGACGCCTGCAGAAACTGGAGCAACTCCTCCGGGACGGACTGATTACCCAGGAAGAGTTCGACTCTCAGCGTTTGAAAATCCTGGAGGCAATCTGATCTTCGTCCGCGCGTGCGGGAATTGCGCCGCGCGGCACGCACCGGAATGGAAGGAAACAACCATGACATATCATCGCGCCGGACGATTGGCCCTGATTGCCTTTTGCGGCATGGTTCTGGCCGGGTGCAACACCTGGTCGTCCGCGAACGTCGAGCTCAAGACCAAGGGCACGGATATGGAGACGGCCTCCGCACCGGTCGCCGCCCCCGCCGCCGCGCCGGCGGAAACGCCCAAATCGGCGGCCGACATCATCTTCACGGAAAAGGATATCACCGACCGCAGGTATGAAACCCTCGCGGACCTTGAAGTAACGGTGAACAAGACAACGATCTTCCACGCCGACCCGACCAAGGAGCTGGTCGCTGAGAAGCTCAAGGAAGAAGCCGCAAAACTTAATGCAGACGCCGTGATCCTGGTTCGCTACGGAACCGTGGGGGTCGGCCTGTTCAGCTGGGGGTCCTTGGATGGAAAAGGCCGTGCGATCAAGTTCGTCAATTAGCGTCTGTCTGGTCGCCCTGGCGATCGCCGTCGGGGGCTGCGCCCGCAATGCGCCCGCCCTGCCCCCGGAACTGGGCAACGACGAAGCCGCCATCGCGAAAGCCATGGTGGCCGTGCCGCAAACCATCAAACAGATGAGTTGCAAGCAGATCAATCTCGAGATCGAAAACCTTGCGCAGCACGACTCCTATCTTGAAGAGAAGATCCAGGCCAATCGCGGCAAGAACCAGTTTGCCGGGTACATTGCGGGCGTTCTGTTCCTGCCGGCGATCTTCGCGGTCGACAACGACGACGGCACGAAAAGCATGCTCGACGAAAACCAGTTGCGCCGCGACCATCTGGTCATTGCCTATCGAGCGAAGGAATGCCCGGCGGAAAACTGAACGGCGTGGTGTCCTTTTAGGGCCGCACACAGATATTCATCTGCCGCATCAACGGCGGATTGCATTCCCAGTCGTTGCCGGTGCGGTCGAGGTGCGCGTTTTGCGGTATTTGGACCTTGGCGCAGGCGCCGTTCTCAAGGCGGTATCCACGCTCGCACTTCCAGCCTTCACCGTAGGATGAATCGACGAAATAGGCGTTGTCCGGAACCTTGACGGCGACGCAGACGCCATCGGACTCGCGGTATCCCCGCTCACATTCCCACCCGGCGCCATGGCTGACGTTGGTCAGATAGCCATTCTTTGGCACCTTGATCTCGACGCAGCCCTCGCCGTCTCGGCGGAAGGTCCGCGCGCACTCCCAGGTGTCGCCGTAGGCGCTGAGGAAGGCGTGAGGTGGAATCACGACCGCGACGCAGGTTTCGCCCTTTTCCATATAGCCGCGCAGGCATTCCCAGCCCCGGCCATAGGACACGTTCGTCATGAAGGCATTTTCCGGCACCGATACGGCGGCGCAGGCGCCGTCAATCTTGCGGAAGCCCTCGTCGCATTCCCAACCCCGGCCCATGCCGTCGCCATGGGCGTTCGCCGGGAGAGGAGCGGCAACCGTCTGGGCGGATAATGGCGCAGGGGCGGCAAAGCAGGCCGCAAGAACAATCAAGGCCAGGGCACAAGGCCGCATGGCGGACATAACGGGGAACATTTTAGGGTCACTTTCGTTGTCGGCCGGTTTTGAAACCGGCGGGTTCAATGAAACCGGCTAGACTGCCGGTCCCGTCAAGGTCATCAGGATATCCGCGTACCAAGCGCAGTTGAGGCCCAGGGCCTCATCCAGCTTGAGGTCGCGCGTGCCGATGTCGAGCCGGGCCGAATGAACGCCCAGCAATTTCCAGGGCAACACACCCAGGTCGCCATCGCCAACCCGCATGACCACCGGCGCACCACTGGTCCCGCGATGGGTGCGGGCGTCGGTCAGAAAATAGCCCTCGCCCTGAAAACGCAGGCCGAAGGACGAGGCGACGACCGCCTGGCGAACCACGGGCAGGTGGTGCAGTGTATCATGGAAACCGAGCGGGAAGCCCACCACCAGAAGGGAACTGCCGATTTCCACATGCTCGTCCGAGCCAACCAGATGGTCCGGCGTGAAGGCCTGAATGACCGACGTCTCCGGCAGCGCCGCACGGTCGACCTCAATCACCGCGATGTCGACAATCCCCTTGCCGTCGGCGCCGTCACGCCAGATGCTTTTGCCGTCCTGATACAACAGCATCGACAGGCCCGTGGATTCCGCCAGGTTGCCTGCGTTGGTGTGAATTTCGATTTCGATGCGGTTGGGAAAATGCTCGCTGGGTTCGTCGTGCACCACGTGTCGGCTGGTCACCAGGAACAGCCGATCGTCGCGGGCGAAGAAAAAGCCGCTCGCGTTGGTCAGATGGCGGTCATGCTCAAAGGTGAACAGGCGGGGAGACGTGAACAGCAGAGGATCGATCATCGTCCGTCATCTCCCGCCGAACCTTGTGATCCCATTTCTGGAAAAATGTTGCACCAACTCAAAACTGCGCCTCCGTCAGGACAAAAATGTCGGACCGTTCGCGGTTTCCTTTATATGCCTTTCGCGCGGCGTCATGAATGCGCTCGATCATGGCATCAAATGCCTTGAGAACACCAACCTCGCCTTCCCCGCAATCGGGGCAGAGCTTGGCAAGCAGACCGCCCTCCATGAAAAAGGTGATCTCCAGGGCACTGTCGTACCCCCAGAACCGCACCCGGTTACGCTTGGCCTCGAAACTGCGGCTGACGTTGGGAAAACTCAGGCTCATTCGTGACCGATCCCGCCTAGACTTCGCGCGCCGCGCGTTGTGCCTGGGCGATGGCCCCTTCCAGATTGGTGTAGCGGTAGGTTCCGATGCAGTAGTACTCGACGGTTATTTTCGTGATGCCATGAACCGCCATTTCCTCGGTTTCGGAAAGGAATTCGTCCTCCCTCGGCTTTTTTTTGTCCACGTTCTTCATGACGGTTCCTCAAAAATTGGCGTGATGTCCGCCATGCGTCCGACCTGACAACCGGGGGGCATCATCGCTCTCCTGACGGGTGGGCAGGCTCGGGTATGGGAAATGCACGGAAAAACGGCGGCGGGCGCATCCTCCCGCCCGCCGCCCATGCGGCGATGTCACTTGGCCGGCGCGGTTCCGGCAGCGGGCGTCGCGTCGGGCTTGGCCGGAGCGGTCGGCTTTGTCGCGGAATCGGTTGATTTGGCCGGTTTCTGACCCGTTGAAAAATCCTTGAAGGACATTTTATGATTTCCTTGTGTAAACGGAAATATATCCGTTTTATTTATATGGTAATTATAGAATTCAATTTCAATATACAGGATATTTTTATTTTCATTTTTGATTAGAAATAAATTAAAAATATTTTGAATTTTGATCCCGTCAGAGCGCCGTATTTTCCAGCCGCCCCCTTGCCGGACCCGGCGGATTCCGCGACAGTCGAGGCATGCAATCCGTCCTCTCCCTTCTCGATCTGCTCGGCGTCTGCGTGTTCGCAGCGTCCGGCGCCCTGGTCGCCAGCCGCAAGGAGATGGACCTTGTCGGCTTCGGCCTGATGGCCTGCCTGACGGGTGTCGGCGGCGGCACCCTGCGCGACCTGCTGCTGGACCGCGCCGTGTTCTGGATCGCCGATCCCAAGCCGATCATCATCTGCCTTGCCGTCGCCGCGTTGCTGTTCTTCACGGCCCATGTGATCCAGCGCCGCCATGCCCTGCTGCTCTGGGCCGACGGCTTGGGCATCGCGCTATATGGCGTCATGGGGGCCGAACTGGCGCTTCAGACCGGGGTCAGCCCGCTGATTGCCATCATCATGGGCATGATGACGGCGACCTTCGGCGGCCTGATCCGCGACGTGGTTTGCCAGGAAACACCCCTGATCCTGCGTAAAGAGGTCTACGCCACCTGCGCGGCGCTAGCCGCCACGGTCTATGTCGTGCTGGCGGGCCTCGACGTGCCACGCGAGGCCGCCGTCGTTATCGCCTTCACGGCCGGATTCGCGCTGCGCGCCCTGGGCATCGCCCGGGGCCTGTCTCTACCCACCTACCGGCCCCGGCCAGGGCGGGAGTATTAAGAGCAGGAACAGGCCCCCTACAGCACCGCTTTCAATTGCTGCTCGAATGCGCGGGTGCTTTCCCGGCGGATGATTTCCAGGGACCGGCGCTTGATGTCGACGAAGCGCGGATCAATGGCGATTTCCGGCAGGCGCGGGCGCTCGATATCGACCGTGATTTCCTGAACGAACCGCCCCGGCCCCGCACTCATGACCAGGATGCGGTCGGCCAGGAAGATCGCCTCGTCGATGTCGTGGGTAACGAAGACCACCGTGATCCCGACCTGATGCCAGATCTGCAGCAGGTTTTCCTGCATCATCGCCCGGGTCTGCGCGTCCAGCGCGCCGAACGGTTCGTCCATCAGCAGGATGCTCGGCGTGTTGGCCAGGGCGCGGGCGATGGCCACGCGCTGCTGCATGCCGCCAGACAAAGTCTGCGGGCGCTTGTCACCGAACGCGGCGAGGCCGACCATCTCCAACAGATCGTCCGCGACCTGCCGCGCTTCGTCGTTGGACAGCCCAGCCATGCGCGGCCCGTAGGCGACGTTTTCCCGCACCGACTTCCAGGGAAACAGCGCCGGCTGCTGGAACACCATGCCGCGCTGGGCCGCCGGGCCGGTGACCACCGCGCCATCGACCCGGACCGCGCCGCTGGTCGCATGTTCCAAACCGGCGATGGCATTCAGCAGGGTCGATTTCCCGCATCCCGAAGGGCCGACGATGCAGACGAATTCGCCGACGGCGATCTCCGTGCTGACCCGGTCTACGGCGAGGAACGCGTTCTCGCCCGCACCAAACAGGATCGAGACGTTGTCGACGGAGATGCCCGCGCCCCGCGCCGGGGTTTCCCCGGCCAGGGCCGGCGTGTTGTGTGCCGTGTCTTTCATCATGACCACCAGACGGCCTTTTCCGCGAATACGGCGAACAGCTTGTCGGCCGCCGCCGAGATCACGCCGAGCATGACCAGCCCACCCATCATCTGGCCCATCTGCAGGTTCTGCTGGGCGATGTCGATGCGGTAGGCCAGGCCCGCGAAGGTCCCGGCCAGTTCTGCGGCGACCAGGGTGTAGAAGGAGATGCTGACCGAGGTGCGGAGCCCGACGAAGATGTAGGGCAGCGCCCCCGGCAGCAGGATTTCACGGAGCATGCGCTTTTCCGGCGTGCCGAGCACGCGGGCCGCGCGGATCAGTTTCTCGTCGACCCGCTGCACGCCCAGGTGGGCGGCGATCCACACGGTGAAGAACACCCCCCAGACGACCAGGAAGTACTTGCCGGTTTCGCCCAGCCCGAACCACAGGATCACGATGGGCACGAAGGCGATCGGCGGGATCGGGCGCAGCAACTGGAACACGGGGCTGAGCAGGCTGGAAAGCAGGCGGTAGCGCCCGGTCATGATCCCGACCAGGGCGCCCAAGACGGCGCCGACGGAAAAGCCGACGACGACGCGCGACGCGCTCATCCCGAAATCGATCAGAAGCTGGCCGCTTTCGAGCCAATCCAGCAGGGCGCCCAGCACCGTCGACGGCGGCGGAAACAGGATCACGTTGACGACGCCGGAGCGCGACACGATTTCCCACAACCCGAAAAACAGCGGCAGCGAGGCGGCGAGGGCGAGACGATTGACCGCCTCGCCCTGCCAGAACCCGGCGGCCCGTTTCGCTGCCGGGCGTTCCGCGCCGGCGGCCTGTTCGATGGGGCCCGACATCTTAGGGGATCGTCACGCGGTCGGGGGCGACGGCCTTCAGCGGGCCGGGCACGATGACCGTGGAGAAATCGGGCATGGTCGCCCCCGGCGGGTGATTGCCGGATTCAAGCCGCCAGGCGGCGTGGGCCGTCAGCACGTCCACCTGCTTCTGATCGAGGACGACGTTGTAGACATAGTCCTTCCAGATGGCGGCCAGGGCGTCGGCCTTCATGCCCGCGACCTTGGCGACCGTGGCGATGGCCTCTTCCGGGTTCGCCTTCATCCAGGCCTCGGCCTCGATCAGCGCCTTGAGGAAGGCGGCGATCAGCTCGGGATTGTCCTTCAGATAGGATTTCATCACGACGATGTTGAAGGTTTCCGCATAGATGCCCTTGGTGTCCAGTTCGACGACCTTCGCCCCCATCGCCTTGACGCCGTTGCTGACGTGCGGCTCCCAGGTGTTGTAGGCGTCGATGTCGCCGGCGGACAGCGCCGGCAGCATGTCCTGCGGGCGCAGGTTGGTCAGCTTCACGTCCGACTTGCTCAGTCCCGCCTTCTTGAGCAGGGCGACCGTATAGACCTCGCTGCCGGTTCCGGCGGTGAAGGCGACCTTCTTGCCCTTCAGGTCGGCCAGGCTCTTGATACCCGACCCGGCCGCGGTCAGGGTCTTGAGATCGGAATATTCCATGCGGGCCAGGAAGGCGATGGGCTGTTTCGACATGGCGGCGGCGGTGGTCGGCGCCTCGGCCGTGGTGGCGATCTCGGCGGCCCCGCCCAGCACGGCGTTCAGGCACTGCTTGCCCGAGGTGAAGCCGCTGACGGAAATATCAAGGCCGTGCTTTTCGAAGAACCCCTTGTCCTTGGCGATGATCGTGACGCCGGAAATCGGCGACATGTTCTGCGCCAGGGTCGCCTTGAACTTCGCGGCCTGCGCCGGACCGGCGTAGAGCACCGCCGCGAGCGCCGCCGCCAACCCTCCGGCCTTCAATCTGGAAATGATGGGCATCTGCTGTCTCCTTCCTGCCTTCGCGTCGGCGAAGGTGCGTGAACCAGGGACGTGTTTTCTCCCGATTGGGCCTTGAGCGGCGGCGTTGCGCCCACCGGCCCGGTCGTTTCTTGAGCCCATCAGACGGGAATGTCCGGCGGCGGATAAGCAATTATTTGCGGTGCAGCGGGCAAAATTCAGACAAATTTGCCCAATAATTCACCAAATACAACCTATTGCGCATATTTCAATCAGTATGATAGCGTTTTTGCAGTGCAGCAAGAATTACCCCGTAGTCAGGCCCGCCCCGTTCATGACACCCGATGAAACGCCGCCGCCATACGATCTTGCCGACCGCGCCCCGGAGGCGTCGTTGAGCGCCGTCCTGCGCCTGACCGAGGACGGCCTGCCGGTCGACAGCGGGCCGAACATACTCGAACTGCTGTCGCCGGCGGAACTCGGCCGCCTGGTCGGCGCCGGCCG
>CAXAVJ010000026.1:0-44607 GCA_963972065.1 uncultured Rhodospirillaceae bacterium | reverse complement strand
GAGATGAGCCTGATCGCCATCGCCCTGGGCGCCGAGGCCGCCTTCGTCGCGACCCACCGCTTCGACAACGTGGTCAACAAGGGCGAAATCAAGCTGGAAGACGTCAACATCCTGTGGGAATCCAAGCCGATCCCGCAGGATCCCTTCGTCTACCGCAAGCCGCTGTGCGAAGACATCAAGAAGAACATCCGCGAGACCTTCCTGGGCTTGGATAAGGAACCCGGCGCTCAGAAGTTCCTTGCCAACGTGAAGTCCAACAAGTTCGTCGCCATGACGTCGGAAGACTACGACATCATCCGCGACCTGAAGGCTGCCAAGGACGCGCGCAAGAAGAAGTAAGGGTACACTGTACCCCGGCGGCGGCCGGGTTCCGCCGGTTACTCCCTGTCGGGGGCCGGCCGCCGCATACTCTTCCCGCAGAACCGGGCAAAAGAACCGGAATGCCTTTTCTATCAACGACCAGACCTGGATGACACATCATGGCCGTCTTGGAAGTAAGAGACCTGCGCGCGCGTTACAGCGCCCGTGGTCCGGAAATCCTCAAGGGAATATCCTTCGACGTCGAAGGCGATGATTTCTTCGCCATCATCGGCCCCAGCGGAGCCGGCAAATCGACCCTGATCCGCTGTATCAATCGGCTGGTCAATCCGACGTCCGGATCCATCGTGTTCAACGGACACGACGTAACCAAGATGTCGAGCCGCGACCTGCGCCTGGTGCGCCGCGACATCGGCATGATCTTTCAGGAATTCAACCTGATCGACCGCATGAGCGTGATGGACAACGTGCTGGCGGGGCGCCTGGGCTATACCGGCAACCTGCGCACCCTGTTCCGCATGTTCCCGCGCAAGGACATCGACCATGCCCTGCATCTGCTTGACCGGGTCGGCCTGTCCGATCATGTGGACAAGCGCGCGGACGAGCTTTCCGGCGGCCAGCGCCAACGCGTCGGCATCGCCCGCGCCCTGATGCAGGATCCCAAGCTGATGCTGCTGGACGAGCCGACTTCTGCGCTCGATCCCAAGATTTCGCGCGAGATCATGGCCCTGATCAAGGAAATGGCGCAGGAACTGAACGTGCCCTGTCTGTGCAATATCCACGACGTCAAGTTGGCCATGGAATTCTGCAACAAGATGATCGGCCTGCAGGACGGCATGACCATGTTCGCCGGCCCGACGGAACAGATGAACGAGGCGAAGCTCGACGAGATTTACGCCATGGAAGTTCTGTGAGGCGGATGAGATGGACAACGCCACTGGATACCGTGTCATGGACATGAGAACCGACGACATCCTAGCCCGCCGCACCCGGCGCCAGCGCAAGACCGCCATCATCGCGGTGGTCCTGTTCGGACTTGTCGTGTGGAGCGTCGACGTCACCGTGATCCAGGATACGGACTGGGCGCGCATCGGCAGCCTGGGCGAGGTCATGGAGGCCGCCGGCCAGTTCGCCGGCATCGATTTCTCCCTGTTCCCGAGCCTTCTCGGCCCGACCCTGGAAACCCTGTTGATCGCCTGTCTTGGCACGGCGATGGGCGTCATCCTCTGCGTGCCGGCGACTTGGTTTGGGGCGATGAACATCACCCCCTTCGCACCGATCACCTATCCCATCGCGCGCCTGATGATGACCCTCAGCCGATCGGTCCACGAAATCGTCTGGGCGCTGTTCTTCGTCGCGGTGTTCGGCCTGGGCGCCATGGCCGGGGTGTTCGCCATCGCCATGCGTTCGATCGGCTTCATTGCCAAGCTGTCGGCCGAGGCCATCGAGGACATCGATCCAGGCCCCGTCGAGGCCATGCGCGCGACCGGCGCCAATACGTTCCAGGTCATGCTTTACGCCATCATGCCGCAGGTCCTGCCGCAGGTCATCGGCACCGTGATTTTCGAATGGGAAATCAATATCCGCCGCTCGGCCGTGCTTGGCCTGGTCGGCGCCGGGGGCCTTGGACTGGTGTTCTTCCGTCAGATGAACACCTTCAACTTCCACGGCGTGACCTCGGTGATCATCGCCATTCTGGCCATCATTTTCCTGGGCGAGGCGATCTCTCACGCGATCCGCCGGCGCATGATCTAGGGGGCCGCAATGACAACCAACGCAACACCCACTGACGCCGCCCTTCCCAAGAAGTGGTCGCGCTTTAAATACCCGGACTCGCTCTACAGCTACGCGGGATGGCTCATTGCCTTCACCGTCGTGGTGTTCAGCATCGAATATCTGAACATTCCCCTGGATCGCCTGTTCGGCATGTTCGGGCGCATGGGTGAGGTCATTGCCCAGCGCTACTATCCCGCCGATATCGACTACATCATGGACCGGGATTACCTAGGCTATGTGATTGAAACCATTCAGATGGCCTATTTGGGGGCCCTGTTCGGTTTGCTCATCACCATCCCGCTGGCCTGGTTCGCAGCCTACAACATGACGCCGTCCAGACTGTTCGTGTATCCGGGTGCCCGCATGTTCTCCATGTCCTGCCGGGCCGTGCACGAGACCATCTGGGCCATCCTGTTCGTCTCGATCCTCGGCTACGGCATGTTGCCGGGTGTGCTGGCCCTGACCCTGTTCAGCGCCGGGTTCGCCGCCAAGCTGTTCGCCGAAGAAATCGAGGCCATCGACATGGGGCAGGTCGAGGCCATGCGGGCGACCGGCGCTAACTTGTTCCAGGTCATGGTGTTCGGTGTGTTCCCGCAGGTCCGCGTCGCCTTTACCGGCATCGCCATCTACACCTGGGACGTGGCGTTCCGGGCGGCGACGGTGGTCGGCTTCTTCGGGGCCGGCGGCATGGGCTGGTACCTCAAGCGCAGCGTGCTGCAAATCGAAACGGAACGCGTCGCGGCGATCATCCTCTCGATCATCGCACTGGTCCTGGTTTCCGAACTGCTGTCCGCCTGGGCACGCAACACTGTCATGAAGATGAAATGACGGGCGCCGACATCTTGCCAATCCCACCCGGCGCCCCAAGCGGCGCCATCCGATGAACGGAGATAACAGAATGCAGAAGAATGGCCGGGCCGTCGTCTACGATGCGCCGAACGCGCCCTTTGTCGTCCGCGAATTTCCCGTGCGCGACGTTCACCCGGACGAGGTCCTGGTCCGCATCACCATGTCGACCATCTGCCGTTCCGACATCCATTCCTATCAGGGCCATCGGCCCAATCCGTGCCCGGGTATTCTGGGGCACGAGATCGTCGGCGTGATCGAACAGCTGGGCGCCGAGCGCGAGGTCGACCTGCGCGGCGACAAACTGGCCGTGGGCGACCGGGTGACCTGGACAGAGTTCTTCCACGACGGCGATTCCTATTACGCGGACGTCCACGACATGCCGCAGAAGGCCCACGGCCTGCGCAAGTACGGCCACGACCTGGCCGAGGAAGACCCGCACTTTCTGGGCGGTTTCGCCGATTATTGCTACATCATGCCGGGCACGGGAATTCTCAAGCTACCGGACGCGATTTCAGACGAAGAGGCGACGCCGCTCAACTGCGGGGCCGCGACCATGGTTTCCGTAACCGAGGCCGGCGAGATCGACGTCGGCGACACGGTCGTCGTTCAGGGCCTGGGCCTGCTGGGCTTGTATGGCTGCGCCATCGCCAAGGCGCGCGGCGCGCGCAAGGTGATCGGCCTGGATGCGGTTGCAGACCGCCTGGAACTGGCCGCCAAGTTCGGCTGTGATGTGACTTTCGATGTATCCAAGCTGAGCGACGAACAATTGGTTGCCGCCGTGCGCGCCGAATGCCCGCCCGACGGGGCCGACGTCGGGATCGAGGTCTGCGGCTTGCCTAGTGTCATCCCGGCGGGACTCAAGATGCTTCGGGTCGGCGGGCGCTACGTGCTGGGCGGACTGGTCAATCCCAACGCCATGTTCACGGTCGACGGCAATGAAATTCTGCGCCGCTGGATCACCATCCGCGGGGTGCACAACTATCACCCCCGCCATCTGGTGCAGGCGCTCGACTTCGTCATGGCCAACCGGGACCGCTTCCCGTTCAAGGACTTGGTGGATTCCAAGTTCACCTTGGATCAGCTGGACGAAGCCTTCGCCCGCGCCGCTGACCGTTCGGTCCTGCGTGCGGCGATCGTGCCGTGACGGGGGCCTGACCGGAGCCGCGTCAGTTGTCGAACAGGCTACCCACGGGAAGCGGTACCAGAAGCACCTCGCGGAACAGGTAGAAGAAGCCCAGCACGATGGCGGTGCCGATCAGCGGGTAGACCAGGATGCGAAAGCGGGTCCAGGGATCGTACATGGCGATCAGGGTCAGGGCCGCGAACACGGGCAGGGCAGCACCGATGAAGCCGACCACGGGCATGGCCATGGTGCCGCCCAGCATGACGGCGACCAGCAGCATCCGCCGCGCCGACGATCCGCCTTCCGGCGCCGCACCGGCCTTGGCCCGGCCCAACAGCCACATCACGATATAGGCCAGGGACGCCGCGATCAGGACGCCCGCGAAGGTGCGCGGGAACACGGCGGAATCCGCGTCCATGTAGCTTAGGGAATCCCAGATCACCAGGCAGGCGATGCCGATCATGACCGCCGAGATGATGGCGCCGCCGGTGTCTTTCCGATCGTCAGTCTGCATGAGCGCGGTCCTTGATCTTCTTCAGCCGGGCCAACACGAAGGGGCTCAGCAGGGTGAACAGGGTGAATACGATGATGGCGATGGAGATCGGCCGCCCGAAGAACATGCCCATCTGGTTTTCCGTGGCCCGCCCGATGGTCCAGGCCTGCACGAAGCCTGATTCCGCAATCGGCCCCAGGATCAGGCCAAGCACGATGGGCGATGCCGTGAAGCCGAACCGTCCGATGATCCAGCCGAACCCACCCAGCACGATCATGATGATGACGTCGCTGATGTTGTTGCGGATGGCGTAGCTGCCGATGATCGTCATGAAGGCGATGGCCGGCACCAGCAGGGCCTTGGGCAGGGTGATGATGGTGCGATAGGCGTAACGCCCGATGAACAGCCCCGTGGGCAGCATCAGGATGGTCGCCAGGATCAGGCCCCAGATGAAGGTGTAGACGATCTCTCCCTGGTTGGCGAACAGGCTGGGCCCGGTGCGCACACCCTGAACCAGGAGAGCGCCCAGGATCACCGCGTCCGGCGGCGTGCCGGGAATGCCCAGCACCAAGGTCGGGATGAAGCCGCCGCCGACGGTGGCGTTGTTGGCGGATTCAGAGGCGATGATGCCGCCCGGCTCGCCCTTGCCGTAGGTCTGACCCGGCTTCGCCGTGCGCTGGGCCTCGGAATAGGACACCAGACTGGCGATGGAGCCGCCGGCACCCGGCAGGATGCCGACCACGGTGCCGATCACGGCGGAACGGACGGCGTTGATCTTGTCACCCCAAAGGTAGCGCACGGCTTCGCCCAGGCGGAACCCGCGTGAGCCGCTGTCGACCTTCAGGTGATGGCCCGGCTGTGCGACCAGATCGATCAGCACGGGAATGCAGAACAGGCCGATCAGGGCGGCGACGATCTGGATGCCGCTGAGCATGGTCTGCGAGCCGAAGGTCAGGCGTACGTCGCCGGCAACCTCGGCGACCCCGATGCAGGACAAAAGCAGGCCGAGCGCGCCGCCGGCGACACCTTTGATCAGGCTGCCTTCGGACAAGGCGGCGATCAGCGAAAGACCGAAGATGGCGAGCCAGAAGTATTCAACGGGGCCGAAGGCGAGCGCCACCTCGGACAGTGGCGGAGCAAGAGTCATCAAGGCCACGGCCCCGATCAGGCCGCCGATGACGCTGGCCAGGCAGGCGATGGTGATGGCGTAGTCGCCGTCGCCTTTTTTGGCGAGCGGATAACCGTCGAAAGTGGTCGCGATGGCGGACGGCGTACCCGGCGTGTTGAGCAGGATCGCCGAATAGGCGCCACCGTAGATGGCACCAGTGTAGATCGCGCCCATGAGGATCAAAGCCGACGAGGTCGGCATGGCGAAGGTGAGGGGCACCAGCACCGCCACCGACATGGTCGCGGTCAGGCCTGGAATAGCGCCGATCACCGTGCCGGCGACGACGCCGAACAGGGCGAAAGCCAGATTGAGTGGCGTCAGCGCGGTGAGCAGATGCTCAAACCCTGCCATGAAACGTCTCCGTGGAAATTGTATTGGGCCGATGAAACGACCCCGGGAAGGCAAGCAGTCACGGGCCGACCTGATCGATCGGCCCGTGACGGTTTTGGTTGCTTACTTCAGCATGCCCGCTTCTTTGGCGGCGTCGGTCACATCCTTGGCGAAGGAGGACAGGAAGTCGTTCGCCGATTTTCCGTAGGCGTAATCGACCGGCGCGAAGCCGCCTTCTTCCATCTTTTTGAGGAAGGCCGGGTCTTCATTGACCGCCTTGATCATGGCCGTCAGCTTCTGGCGGATCGGTTCGGGGGTCGATTTCGGAACGGCGATGCCGCGATAGGCGCCGGACACGATGTCGATGCCCAGTTCCTTGAAGGTCGGCACGTCAGGAAAGCGGGGATGGCGCTTTTCCATGGCGACGGCCAGAAGGCGCGTCTTTTCATAGTTGGCGGCCACGGTGGTGAAGGCCATGGCGGCGGTCACCTGCTTGCCCATCAGGGCGGCGACGCTGGCCCCCGTGCCCTTGAACGGGACATAGGTGGATTTCACACCGGCCAGTTTGTCGAAACGGACCTGTGCCAGATGCGGCGCGGTGCCCTTGCCCGAGCCGGAGAAGATCAGCTTGCTCGGGTTTTCCTTGGCGAACTTGATCAGATCCTGAAGCGTCTTGAAGGGGCTGTCGTCGGTGACCACGATCGCGTCCGGCGTGTAATGGAACCAGTACAGCATGGTGATTTCGTCGGTCTTGTAGCCGACGTCTTTCTGCTGCGGCTGCAGGACGATGTGCGGCAGGTTGACGCCCATCATGGTGTAGCCGTCGCCCTTCAGGGAATTCAGGCCGGACCAGCCGACGGCGCCGCCGGCACCCGGCTTGTAGGAAATGACCAGGTCCTGGTTGAACTTGTCCTTGAAGAAGGGTTGCTGCATGCGGGCGGTGATGTCGGATTCGCCGCCGGGGCCGAAGGGAATGATGTAGCTGATGGGCTTTTCCGGGTATTCGGCCTGGGCCGGCGCGGATTGGGTGGTCATGCCGATACCTGCGGCAAGCGCCAAGGCTGCCCCCGTCAATACGAGAGAGCGTCGGGTGGTCTTCATCGTTGTTTCCTCCTGGTGGGGTTGGTAATCGAAGTTTGGTTTTTGCTCTTGTTGTTCTTGTCGTGTCGTCGTCGGCCGGGGTCGCCGGGGCGTTGAACCCGCCGGCCGATTTGCCCGCGCCGGGCGTCTATCCCATAGCCCCGACCGAGGCCGGGGACAAGTCGATTTCAAGGCTGACCACGTCGCCGCGATATGTGATCTCGGCGACGTATATACAGGTGCCGGTACGGTCGCCGATCGTCCGGCGCACATTGGCGACGGGGGCGCCCAAGGGAAGGCCCAGGCGTTCGGCCGCGTCCTGGCCGGCGCCGTCGACGGTCAGGGTCTGATGCACCTTGCCGATGGCGATGTCGGGCATGGCGGCCAACATGGGGACCACGATGTTGGTGCGGAACTGGTCGGGGGCGCGCAGGTAGATGTCGGCGGCCAGGTAGATGTCGATCAGGCAGAACGGCTCGTCGTCCCGGTAATGCACGCGCTTGATGTGCTGATAGGCGGTTGCCGGCTTACCTTCGCCGTCCAGAATACGTGGTTGGCGCTCGGCGCTTTCGACCAGGATCAGTTTCGGCTGCAGGGGTTCGACCATGCGCACGAAGGAGTTCCAGTCGGATGCCAGGGGCAGCCAGCGCTGCTCCCGCGGTTCGCACTCGACAAAGGTGCCGAGCCCGTGGCGGCGCTTGATCAGGCCCTCGGATTCCAAAATCCCGATGGCCTGGCGCATGGTCGCGCGGGCCACGTTGAAGCGGGTGGCAAGGTCGTCGATGGCGGGAAGCTGCTGGCCCAGGGACCAGATTCCGGCCTCGATCTCGCCGCGCAGGGTGTTGGCGACCTGGGCGTAGAGCGGCATGGTGTGGCGGCGGGCGCGGGGCGGCAGCATCATTGTCGATCCGGCGTTGCGGTTATGTTGTGCTGATAATATAGTCGTATGGACTTATGGATGTCTATCACTGAAGGAAATTTCATGGCACTGAACGGTTTTCCCACGCCATCGGCGGCGCGGCCTTTTCCCACCGGCGCGTTGCGTCTTCGCCGCATCGATGTCTGGGCCCTGCGTGTCGCCATCCAGCGCCCCGTGGAAACCTCGTTCGGTATCATGCGCGACCGCCCGGCCGTGTTCCTGCGGGTCGAAGGGGCCGACGGTTCCTTCGGATTCGGGGAAATCTGGTGCAACTTTCCCAGCTGCGGCGCCGAACACCGGGTGCGCATGGCCGTGGATGAACTGGCGCCGCTCCTGGCCGGGCGCGACCTGGCCTCGCCCGCCGAGGCCTATGCCCTGATGTGGGAGAAAACCCGCGTGCGGGTGCTGCAGACCGGTGAGCCGGGCCCTTATTCCCAAGCCATCGCCGGTCTTGATATCGCGTTGTGGGACTTGGCGGCACGTGCTGCCGGCCGGCCCCTGCGCCACTTCATTGCCGAGGATGCGGTGGATAGCGTGCCGGCCTATGCCAGCGGCATCCATATCGGCATCGCGGCGGACGTGGTGCCCGAATTCCGCGCCGCCGGGTTCCGCAATTTCAAGGTCAAGGTCGGCTTCGACACGGCGCAAGACATCGCCGGCATCAAGGCCCTGAAGGCAATGATAAAGCCGGGTGAACGTCTGTTTTCCGACGCCAACCAGGCCTGGGACCTGGAGGCGGCCCTGGAATTCGCCCAGGGGGCGCGGGACCTGGGGCTGGACTGGCTGGAAGAGCCCTTGCGCGCCGACGCGCCGGCGGACGACTGGGCGCGGCTGGCGGCGGAGGGTGGCGTTCCGCTCGCCGCCGGGGAGAACTTCACGGGTGCGGAGGATTTCGACGCCGCCGTCGCGGCCGGGTCGCTTGCCTTTATTCAGCCCGACATGGCGAAATGGGGCGGCGTCACCGGCTGCTTGCCCGTGGCCCAAGCCATTCTGGCGGGCGGGCGCACGTATTGTCCCCATTACCTGGGCGGGGGCATCGGGTTGTTGGCCTCGGCCAACCTGCTGGCCGCCGTCGGCGGCCCGGGGTTGCTTGAGGTCGATGCCAATCCGAACCCCCTGCGTTCCGACATTCCCGGCATGACAATGACGGACGGGCGGATCGTTTTGGGGGGTGCGCCGGGCTTGGGGATCGAGGCACTGCCCGAGACCTTGCTGCCCCAGGTGACCCTGCACGAGATCTGGACGGCCTAGCCGTCCGGGGTTTCCTCCCACCCAAGAAAGCTGGTAAATACACCGGAAGATTGGAAAATCACCGGGTAGGAATTCCAGGGTCCATGGCGCTCAATCCCAAGGTTATTTCGTTCTTCGACGACCGCACCTTCACCATCACCCATATCGTCATCTGCCCGGAAACGGGGGCCATCGCGGTGATCGACCCGGTGCTGGATTACGACGCGGCGGCAGGGCGAACCTATCGGGAAAGTGCGGAAGCCGTCGTCAACCAGATCGGCCAGGACGATCTGACCGTGGAATGGGTGCTGGAAACTCATGTCCATGCCGATCACCTGACCGCAGCCCCCTTCGTGAAGGACAGCCTGGGCGGGCGCCTGGGCATCGGCGGCAAGGTTGGTCTGGTGCAGGCGGCCTTCAAGAAGATCTTCAACGCCGAGGACGCCTTCGCCACGGACGGCTCGCAGTTCGACCACCTGTTCGCCGACGGCGAGGAATTCAAGATCGGCAATCTGACGGCGCGGGTGATGCACACACCGGGGCATACGCCGGCCTGCGTCACCTACGTGATCGGCGATGCGGCCTTTGTTGGCGATACCCTGTTCGCGCCCGATTACGGCACGGCGCGCTGCGATTTTCCCGGTGGCGACGCGCGCCAGCTTTATGCCTCGATCCAGAAGATCCTGGCCTTGCCCGACGATACGCGTCTGTTCCTGTGCCACGACTACATGCCGGGTGGGCGCGACGTGATCATGCATACGACCGTCGCCGAACAGAAGGCGGCTAACGTGCACCTGAAGGACTGCGCCGACGCCGAGGCCTTCGCCGCCATGCGCAACGGCCGCGACGCCAAGCTCAGCATGCCGGCCCTGATCATTCCGTCCGTGCAGGTCAACATGCGCGGCGGCACCCTGCCGCCGGCGGAAAGTAACGGCGTTTCGTATCTGAAAACGCCGCTTAACTTGCTGTAAAAAAATAATAAATTCAAAATTATATAAATAAGACCTTATTCGTCAGTGACTTTAGTGTTGCTGCGCGCAATCATCAAACCCGCCTAACAATAAGATCAAATCGTGCTTTTGGCGGGAAGGGGGCTTTGGTTGCGGTAAAGGGGATAGTGAATAATGAGGTTTCTAAACAACGTCAGAATCCTGACGAAAGTTTCGCTCGGCTTCGGTGTGGTCCTGGCGCTTCTTGTGGTCACCGGCTTGACCGGCGGGATTAACCTGAAAAACGGCGACACCAATTTCGCGCGTTACCGAGGCATCGCCACCGAGACCAACCAGGCGGCCCGGGTTCAGACCAGCCTTCTGGAAACCCAGTTGGAAATCCGTAAATTCCTGAAAAGCGCGACGGAAGAGACCCTGGAAACCGTAAAGGACCGGGCGCAGCTGACCATCCAATTGAATGACCAGCTGACCAAGATGATCAAGGAACCACAGGAAAATGCCCTGGCCCAAGAGGTCGGGCGCAATCTTTCCAACTATATCTCCGCGTTCGATGAAGTGGCGGCCCGTCAGGCACGCATTGACGATCTGGTGCAGAACAGGATCGACGTGCTTAGCCGGGAAATGCGGGCCCTGATCGCGGGCATCAAGAAAAAGACCCAGGACGCGATCGACGTTACGGGCGCCTATAACGCGTCGACGGTGCAGCGCGACCTTTTACTGATGCTTCTCAACACGGCCACGTTCCTTGTTTCCAACGATCAGGAATCTTTCGACAACGCAGTCAAGGAATCAGCCGCCATGAAGGCAAACCAATCCGTCATGGTCGCCGACTTTCTGGAAGAAGACTGGCTCAAGATGTCCGAGGAGTTGGCGGCCAAGCACGAGGCATTCATCGCCGCCCTGCAGGAGGTCTATGAGCATGTGAACGCCCGCAACGCGGCGATCGAAACGCAGTTGGATACCATCGGCCCGGACGTGTCCGCCCAGATGGACGAACTGAAGCTGGGCTTCAAGACGGACCAGGACCTGTTGGGAACGGACACCAGTGACGCCATGCGCAAGGGCCTTGTCACCATGGTCAGCGCCGCCGCCGTTGCCCTGGTTCTGGGGATCGCGGCCGCATGGTTGATCGGCACGGGCATTTCCCGTCCGATCGGCGCCATCACGCGGGCCATGACGGCGCTCGCCAAGGGAGATAAGGGCACCGACATTCCCGGTGCTGACCAGAAGGACGAGGTCGGCGATATGGCCCAGGCGGTTCTGGTCTTCAAGGAGAACATGATCAAGGCCGATGAATTGGCGGCCCGCGAGCAGGAGGAGGCGGCGCGGCGCGAGGAGCGGTCCCGCCGTCTGCTTGATCTGACCGGCAGTTTCGATGCCGACGTGACCGAATTGTTGCGCGCCCTTGGGGCCTCGGCGACGGAAATGGAGGCAACGGCGGCCACCATGTCGGAGATCGCCGGCAACACCAATACCCGCGCCGCAACGGTTGCGGGGGCCGCGGAACAGGCATCGGGCAACGTGCAGACCGTCGCGACGGCGACCGAAGAGTTGTCCAGTTCGATCCAGGAAATCGGCCGGCAGGTCAGCCAGTCGGCCGAAATCGCCGGTCGTGCCGTGAACCAGGCCGCGCAGACCGACCAGCAGGTTCAGGGCCTGGCCGATGCGGCGCAGAAGATCGGCGACGTCATTAGCCTGATCGCCGACATCGCCGAGCAGACTAACCTGCTGGCCCTCAACGCGACCATCGAAGCCGCCCGCGCCGGTGACGCGGGCAAGGGCTTTGCCGTCGTCGCGTCGGAGGTCAAGAACCTGGCCAACCAGACCGCCAAGGCGACCGGCGATATCGAACAGCAGGTCGGCGCGATCCAAGCCGAAACGTTGGAGGCGGTGACCGCGATCCGGTCCATCACCGCTACCATCAAGTCGATGGATGAAATCGCCGCGGCGATTGCCGCCGCGGTCGAACAGCAGGGGGCGGCGACGGGTGAAATCGCGCGCAATGTCGAGCAGGCAGCCGTCGGCACACAGGAAGTCACCTCCAACATCATTCAGGTTACGGCCGCCGCCGAGGAAACGGGAACATCCGCGTCCGAGGTCAAGCATGTGGCCGCCGACCTGAACCAGAAGGCCGACCTTCTGCGCAAACAGGTGGAAAGCTTCCTCGCCGACGTCCGTGCTGCCTGATCGCCTGGCCGCCGACAGCCTGCGGGAAAATTCAGCCGGCGGGTGCCTCGCCGGCCATTTTTCCCGCATCGCGCGATGACAGTGCGACTTCGGTCCGATTTGTGTTACGGTTTTTTATCGACGTAACGCGCATTTCGTTTGAGGTGCCATGGCCGAATTCAAGCCTCACGGCACGCGGCTTGTGTCGCTGCCCCTTGAGGACCTTAAATCCGAGGACCTGCTGTCTGCCCTGGAATTGTGGCGGAGTTGGTGCGGTGACCGTGACGCGCCGGTTTGGGCCGACGTCGAATTGTCCACCTTCCCGTCCAAGCTGTTGCCCATGGCGACGGTCGTCGATGTCGTCAACGGCGGCAAGGATTTCAAATACCGCTATTGGGGGTCGGAGCTGTCACGCCTGTTCAAGCGCGAGGAAACGGGTGTGCTGTTGTCCGAACATGTGGTCAATCAGTCGGGACACATCCGCTTCAGCCAGTTCTGGGAAGTGGTGGTGCAGATCCGTCCGCTGCTGTTCATGACGATCTTTGAGCGGGTCGAAGGCGTGATGGCGGAAAAGCTAAACCTGCGCCTGCCCGTGGTGGATGAAGCGGGGACGGTGGACAAGATCATCTCGCTTAGTGTCATGGATCGGATCGGGATTCAGGATTTCGAGGATCTGAGCGACCATTGGCAGGCCGAGATCGCCGGCTGACCGTCAGCGTCCGCCCTTGATGGCCGGAAACACGGTGATCTCGTCGCCGTCGGACAGCGGCACGTCCGCGCGCCCGGCAATGGGCACGGCATCCTCGTTCAGCATGGTCATATAGGCCTCGCCGATGCCGTCGGGCAGCTTCAACTGCGTGATCAGGTCTTCCAGGCTGGCGCCGTCCGCCAGGGTGAAGGCACCCACGCCGTTGCCGTCGAACCCCGGTGGGGCGAACGGGTCCATGGCGATCAGCTTGACCGTGACCTTCATCATCCGGTCGCTCAGGCCAGGCCCAGGCGGCTGAGTGTCTGGGTCGTCGGCTCGCCGTCGGGGGTCCAGCCGCGCAGTTCGTAATATTCCGGCAGCATCTTGGCCAATTCGGCGACATGGCCCTTGCCGGCCCCGCCCTTGGCCGGTTCGGTCAGCACCCGTTTGGGCAGGGTGTCGTCCTTGGCGGTGAAGCCGGCGGCGTTGTTGAACAGGCGTTCCAGGTTGTAGATGCGCTCCCCCAGTTCCAACAGGCGCTCGACGGTCCAGTCGCCGTCGCAGGCGGCGTCGATCTGGTCGGCGTAGTCGGGGGCACCCCAGGCCGCCTTGGTGAAGGTGCAGAGGCCTGAGGAATCGATGGCGGCGATGTAATCCTGGCTGTCCTTGACGATCTTGGCCTTGCCGTCCGGCGTCACGCGCTGGAAGTCGTCCTGGAACGGCGCCGCCTTCAGATGGCAGGCCCCCCGGTTCGAGGTCGCATAGCCCAGGGCCATGCCCTGCATGGCGCGGGGATCGTAGCCGGGGAATTCCTGGCCCTTCACGACCATGGCGAATTCGGGATGGCCGTATTTTTCGCATAGCCGCAGGGCGCCCAAGCCCAGGTCCTTGCCGAAGCCCTGGGCCGTGCCCGTGACCTCGGCGGCCCAACACAGCGCCTCGGCGTTGCCGAAGGAAAAGTCGCGGCCTTCGGTCTGTTCCGTGGTGATGGCCCCCTCCATGAACAGTTCCATGGCGGCGGCGACCGTGGCGCCGAAGGAAATGGGGTCCATGCCGTGTTCGTTGCACAGGGCCGAGGCATAGGTCGCGGCTTCCACATCCTGCACGCCGCACATGGGGCCGACGGCATAGGCGGATTCGTATTCCAGGCCGCCGGTCACGCCGGAATAGCGCGCCTTGCCCTTGATCGAGAAATGGTCCGGGTCGATCTTGGCCATGCGCCCGCAGCCGATGGAGCAGGCGAAGCAGGCCTTGTTGCCCTGGTAGGGGGCCTCGCCGTCGGATTTCCGCACCGTATGCTGCTTCTTCACGTTGACGTCGGCGATGTGTTCGAACTGGACCTCGCGGCAATTGAGGGTCGGCAGGGACCCATGGGCCTGGGTCACGTCCATCATGGCCATGGTGCCGAGCCCGGAATAGCGTGCGCGGGCCGGGCTGGGATCCAGGATCTTGCGTTTCTCGCGGGTCACGTCGAGGAACCGCTTGGGGTCGTTCACGGCGACGCCCGTGGTGCCGCGCACGGCCACGGCCTTCAGCAGCTTCGATCCCATGACCGCGCCGACGCCGGAGCGGCCGGCCGCGCGGTCGCGGTCGTTCATGATACAGGCATAGCGCGACAGGCCTTCGCCCGCCCCGCCGATGGAGGCGATGCGGATCAGCGGGTCCTGATGGCGTTTCTTGATGGCGTCTTCCGTGTCCCACACGGTTTCGCCCCAGATGAAGCCTTCGGCGTCGAGCAGTTCGGCCTGATCGTCGACCAGCATCAGATAGACCGGCTTGGCCGACTTGCCTTCGATGATGACCATGTCCCAGCCGGCCTGCTTCAATTCGCCGCCGAACTGCCCGCCCGAGTTGGAACAGGCGACGGTGCCCGTCAGCGGCCCCTTGGTGACCACGGAATAGCGCCCGCCCGTGGACGCGCAGGTCCCGGTCAGCGGGCCGGTGACGAAGATCAGCTTGTTGTCGGGGCTCAGGGGATCGACCTTGGGGTCGATTTCCTCATACAGGTACTTGGTGCCCAGGCCGCGCTGTCCCAGGTACAGCTTGACCCAGTCCATGTTGAGCGGTTCCGGGGTGCAGGTGCCCTTGGTCAGGTTCACCCGAAGCAGTTTACCGTGCCAGGCCAAGGTTGGTCTCCGTCGTCGATGTCAGGGGCGCTGTCCTAAGGTTTAGGCAATCCGGGGACCCGTTTCCAGTGGCAAAAGCATCCCGGGCCGTCATGGACCAATAAGCCAAAGGTCATATATGACGAAAGTCTGGTTGTTGAATTCTCTTAATGAGTGTCACATGCTTCAATAATTAGACCCGACCTGAATGCAGGCTTGGGAGGAACGAGCGCGCCGGGCGCGCGCGTGTTTGGACTGTCCGCCGGTGGGGAAGTTGCCGAACATGGCACACGTTCATAACAGGATCGAAAAGGCCCTGATGCTACTGACGGTGCTGAGCGCCGCCATGTTCGCCGCTGCGATCTATCTGGGCATTCACGGCTTCCACTCGACACGGAATCTTGCAAACACTCAGGCGTCGCAGGAAAACCTCGTCGCCCAATTGGTTCTGTTCGCTCGAATCCAGCAGGAAATGGGCTATACCCGCTTTATCCATAATTTCAAGAACGGCATCCTGCGCCGCGACGTGGATAAACTGCGTCAGGCGCAAGGAAATCTTAGCGATGCCCTGACGGCCCTTGATGGTCTGGTGAAACTGAATGGCGACCTGGCCGCCGAGGCGGACAGCCTTCGCGACACTCTTATCCAGTACAGAAACAATGCCGATCATGCCGCGCGGCTTATCCGCTACGGGTTTTCCCCCATTGCCATCGATGAAGAGGTCAAGGTCGACGACCGATCCGCGGTCGCCGATCTGACCCGCCTGGCAGCAGCGATCGACGAGACACATCATGTCCTGAGGGGGCAGATCGCCGTGCAGATTGACGCGCGTCGCGACGTCGCGAAATACGATTATTTTACGGCGGCGGTGCTGCTGGTGTTCGGTGTCGTCCTGATCTGGCTGTTGGTCACGGTGCGCCGGCAGGTCAGGGCATTGGCGGGTGCGCGGGATACGTTGATGCGGATCGAAACGCGGTTCGGGCAAGGGGATGATGTCGTGGCGATGGCCGCCGGGCCCGACAACGCGCTGCCTGAGATGGACTTGGAACAAAAAATTACGGCTATGACGGCCCGTATCGAGAAACAGCAAGGTGACCTGCTGCGTCATGCGGATGCCCTGGCCAGCGCCAACGAGGAGTTGGAGCGGTTCGCCTATGTCGCGTCGCACGACCTGCAGGAGCCGCTTCGCAAGATTCAATCCAATATCGACCTGATCGGCCTTAAAGGGGACGATGACCTGGATGAAGATGTCGCCAAGTACCTGCATCGGGTCACCCGTTCGGCCGAACAGATGCGCCAGTTGATTCGCGACCTGTTGGAATATTCGCGGCGCGGAACCCAGCCCCTGAATATGGCGCCCTTCCATCTACGCGCAATGCTTGAAGATATCGCCATACGGTCTGGGGGTGCCTCTACCGTCCCCGACGGGGGGATCACCCTCGACGTTGATCCCGATGACCTGATGATTACCGGCGACGGCTCCATGATCGCGCAGGTGTTCGCCAACCTGTTCGAAAATTCACGGAAATACGCCCGCCCCGATGTTCCTCAAAATGTTCGCGTGCATGCCGTCATGGACGATGGCGGCGTCGTCATCACGGTCACGGACAACGGCATCGGTTTCGATCAGAAACATGCGGAGGACATCTTCAAGCCGTTCATCCGCCTGCAGGGCAAGTCGGAGACATCCGGCACGGGGATCGGCCTGTCGATCGTCAAGCGGGTGATCGAGCGCCATGGCGGAACGGTCGAGGCCCAGGGTGAGCCGGAGGCGGGGGCGGTATTTACGCTTCGTCTGCCGGCGGCGGTGGTCAGCCGGGCGGCGGACGCTGATACGAACAACCAAGAAATGGAGGCAGCGACAGTCCATGCATGACGACAAACTATATCTGATGGCGGACGACGACCCCGAAGATCAGGAACTGTTTAAGAAGGCGTTCGCCGCGGCGGCCATTCCCCATCGGCTTGCGTTTGTCGACGATGGCGAAGAGTTGCTGGACTACCTTCTGCGCCGCGGTGCCTACGACAACGGTAATGTCGGCGCACGTCCCGACATAATTCTTCTCGACCTCAACATGCCGCGGTTGGATGGCCACGGTGTCTTACGGGAAATGAAGAAGATGCCGAACATCGCCGACATTCCGGTCATTGTTTTCACGACCTCGACCGCCGCCCGAGATGTCGAGGAAACGTACCGTCTGGGCGGCCAGTCCTATATAGAAAAACCATTTTCCTTCAATAAGTTGGTTGTTCGTTTGCAGGAAATTGAAAATTATTGGACGACGACGTCAAGGGTGCCGGTTCCGGATTCATGACAACAGGGCTGGCAAGAATCCTTCTGATCGATGACGACGTCGAATATCATGAAATATTCGGCGATTACCTGGATCTTGCCTTGTCGAACGGGGCCTATCACCTGACCTGTTATGCCGACACCGCAAAAGCCCTGGACGCGTTGCGTGAACAACCCTTCACCGCCGTGTTCGTGGACTACCGTATGGGGGCCGATTCCGGGATCGATTTCATTCATAATTGCAGTGTGGCGGGGGGGTCGGCGCCGTTTATCCTGCTGACCGGGTATGATTCCCTGGAAGCAGAGAAAGAAGCCCTCGCCATCGGGGCGTTCGATTATGTGTCAAAGGACGATGTCAAACCGACCGTTCTGTCGCGTTGCATCCGTCATGCGGCCAACACCCTTGAACGCGAGGAGGAACTTCGCGCCGCCTTGCGCCAGGCGCAAATCGGGATCGAGGTGCGCGAGCAATTTTTGGGCAACATGAGTCACGAAATGCGCACGCCCTTGAACGGGATCATCGGGTTTTCCGAAATTCTACAGATGCAGGCCGAGGGCAAGGACTCGAAGACCGAAGATTATGCCAAGAGCATCCGCGAAAGCGGGTACAAGCTGCTGGAATTGGTGGAAGGGCTTTTGACCCTTGCCGAACAATCCGGGACGCGGAAGGCGGATATTCAACCGACTGATCTGCATGTTCTGGTCCCGCAACTTTGCGCGCGCTATCAGACTTTGGCGGAAGTCCGGCGCATCGTCTTTGCAGTCCGTAATGAATACAGCGGCGGGCGGTTGCTGATTGACCCGGAATTGCTGTCCGTCGCCCTGCGGCCGATCCTCGACAATGCGGTCAAGTTCACCGAATCGGAAGACAAGGTAACGGTCACGATCGCCGTGGAGGTCGATCTGAAGGTTTCCGTCCAGGACACCGGCCCCGGCATGACGCCCGAGGTTCTGGCCAAGGCAACGGCGCCTTTTGTCCAATTTGAATCCCATCTCAGTCGTCGCCACGGGGGCGTCGGGATCGGCTTGTCCGTCGCTCGCAATGCGGTCTCCTCGTTGGGCGGCACCATGAAGATCGACAGCGCGCCGGGCAACGGAACACGTATTTGCATCACGGTTCCGGTGAAAGAATTTGTCGAGGCGCCTCATTCCTCCGGCGTCGCCTAAACCGGGCAGAGGGCCGCGGCTTAAGCCCGGCGGCGGCGGAATTCTTGCGCGGGCAATCGACTCGGCGCCCATGGCGTGCAATTTATAGACCATGAAAACGAGCGAATTTCCGCTGGCCTGCAATCCGCAGGGACAAATCGTCGAACAATCAGGATATTACCCGCGTAGCCATGACATCCCAGACAACCAAGGTTCTGACCTGGATCGCCAACTTGGTCGGCGCCTGCATGATCGCGGCGTTGGTTGCGTTCGGGTACACGGTTGTCGACAAGTTCCGTAGCGTCAACGCATCCTGGAACACGTTCAACGAACGGGCGACGGCGACCAATCAATTGCTGCTCAAGCTTCAGGAAGAAATCGGTTACGGCGGTTTCATCCATAATTTTAAGAATTACATTCTTCGCCGGGAAAATGCGGCCGGGTTTCAGACGGCCATCGATGTCGCCCGGATCGAGGAAACGCTCGTTATCTTGCGGTCCGTGCTGAGCGATCCGGAAGAAAAGAAAGCCCTCGGTCGGATTGATCAAGTCTTCCAAAACTATTTCGACAATTTCGAGATGGCGGAACAACTGGTCCAGGCAGGCCGCGACTCGACCTATATCGACGCCCTGGTCAAGGTCGATGACCGTCCCGCGATCGCGGCATTCAAAGACCTAGCCGAAATCGCGCGTAACCGCAGCGAGATGATCACGAAGCAGGCGGAAGCGAGCCTGAAATCGGCCATTGATTTTCTGTCCCTGGGCGGCCTGCTGATCGCGTTCATCGTTCTGGTCACGGTGATGGTCAATCTGTTCCTGCGCCGGATCGTTGCCGACAACGCAAAGATTCAGGCCGCCGACCGGGCGAAATCCGAATTTCTTGCTAACATGAGCCACGAAATCCGCACACCCCTGAACGCCATCGTCGGGCTGTCCGGTTTGGCACTGCGCACGGACCTCACGGAACAGCAGCGCGACTACTTGGACAAAGTGCAGACCTCGTCGCATTCCCTGTTGGGGATCATCAACGACATCCTCGATTTTTCCAAGATCGAGGCGGGCAAGCTTGATGTAGAGGAAATTGACTTTCAGCTCGACCGGGTGTTCGAGGATTTGTCCGACATCATGATTGCCCGGGCCTCGGACAAGCCGCTTGAAATGGCGTTCCGCATCGATCCCGACACGCCGCTCGACCTGCGTGGGGACCCATTGCGCCTGGGGCAGGTCCTGATCAACCTGACCAGCAACGCGATCAAGTTCACCGAGCACGGCGAGATTCTCGTCGAGGTCAAATTCAGGGGGCTGGAAGACGACCAGGTGCGGCTGCGGTTTGAGGTGTCCGATACCGGCATCGGCATGAATGAGGAACAGGCCGCCGGCCTGTTCCAACCGTTCAGCCAAGCCGATGAATCGACGACCCGGCGGTTCGGCGGCACGGGCCTGGGGCTTGCCATCAGCAAGACCCTGGTCACGCTGATGGGCGGTGAAATCGGCGTGCACAGCACACCGGGGCAGGGCAGCACGTTCTGGTTCACGGTCACGGCCAAGCGCGCGGTCGCCCCCGTTGCGCGGCGCCAACCTTCGCCCGACCTGCGCGGACTGCGGGTTCTGGTCGTTGATGACAACCAAACGGCGCGGACGATTCTGACCGAAGCCCTGCAGTCGATGTCGTTCGACGCGACGGCCGTGCATTCCGGAGAGGCTGCCTTGGCGGAACTGAGCCGCTCCGTGACCGACGGCGACCCGGCACCTTATCGGCTGGTGCTTATGGACTGGTCGATGCCTGGGTTCGACGGCATTGAGACGATGCGGGAGATCAAAAAAATCAAGGGGCTGGCAGCCCTGCCGACCGTCATCGTCGTCACCGCGTTTGGCCGGGAGCAAGTTCGGAATACAGCTCAGGAGGTTGGGGCCGAGGCGTTCCTCGTCAAGCCGGTCAACCAATCGACCCTGTTCGATACGATTATGAACATCTTCGGCAAAGAGCAGGCCGCGCCCGTGGCGGCGTTGGGCGGGCGTCGGACGGGGGCACAGGTCAGCTTAACGGGCAAACGAATTCTGCTGGCCGTGGATAACGAAATTAACCAGCTGGTTGCGATCGAAATCCTTCAGGCTGAGGGCATAATCGTAGACGTTGCCGGGAACGGTCGAGAGGCGCTGCAAATGGTCAAGGGACGGCACTATGACGCTGTTCTGATGGATCTTCAGATGCCGGAGATGGACGGCTTTGAAGCGACCCAATTGATCCGCGAGGACCGGCGATTTCAACGGCTTCCGATCATCGCCATGACGGCCCATGCCATGGTCGAGGAACGGGCGAAATGTCTGGCGTCGGGAATGAACGACCATGTCGCCAAGCCGATCGACCCTGATCTTCTGTTCGCGGCCCTGGCGAAATGGATCAGGCCTCCTGAACCGTTGCCGGCGGTTGCCGATGAAGGGCAGAAGGTCAAACATCGACGCGCGGAAGATACCCCGGTCATTGCGCTGCCGGATCAGGTCGCCGGGTTTGACATGGCGGCGGCGCGCACGGCGCTTGGCAATAACGAAGCCCTGTTGGCGCGTCTGTTCGCGGATTTCCTCGCCAAGTACACGAGCTACGGAGACAAGATCGCCGAAGCCCTGGCCGCGGGCGACAGGGAGACCGCGGAACGCACCGCCCATTCCCTGAAAGGGGTCAGCGGCACCCTTTGCGCCACGCGGGTATATGCGGCCGCCACCGCCGTGGATGCCGCCTTGCGCGACGATCCCCTGGGGGATGGGTTCCAGAATCTGCTCAAGGAATTGTCCGAAGCCCTTGATGAGGTCAATCAGTCGCTTGTCGCTGCGTTTAGTGACGATTGAATGACTGGCTGGCGGATCGGCGCGAGATGACGGGCATCAACGACGATCACTATTATTTGACCTCATAGGTTGTGTGATAATATTGTTCTTGTGGGAAAAATATTGATTTTTCAATGATATACAAATCAAATCACAAAAGTATAGATGACGGTTTATTACAGAGTTAATCGGATAAATTGGGTTTTTCCGATTCCACCGTGAAACGGCGGGATGTGTGAGATTTCCTGCTTGAGAGAAGGGCGTCGATGACAGACGATTCGGGCCGGCGAGCGTTCACGTTGCCGTCGACATTTTACATTCACTACAACGACATTGATCCGGAACACGAAGCCTTGATCGACATCGTCAACGCCTGCGTGGCGCGACTGGTTGACGGTGTGCTTGAGGATTTCGAAGAGCCGTTCAGGATTTTCGTGGAGCGTCTGACCGACCATTTCCGTCACGAGGAAGACCTCATGCGGGATCTCGGCTACAGCGGCCTGCAATGGCATGCCGATCATCACGCGGAATGCCTGACACGGGTCGAAAATCTGATCGCCCATATGCAGGCGCAAGGTTATGCCGGCATGCGCGAACTACGCGTCTGCTTTCACGACATCATTCACGATATCGTTCATGCGGACCTCAAGTTCGGTGAGTTCCTGAACGGAGCGGGGTTGATTCCGCGCAGACAATAGGCTGCGTGGACGGACCGGGGTCAGATCAGGCGGCGCCTGATCTGGGCGTCGACCACGGCCAGGGCCGCCATGTTGACGATGCCGCGCGCCGTCACGGCGCTGGTCAGCACATGGGCCGGCATGTCCGTTCCGATCAGGATGGGGCCGATGGGCAGGCCGTTGTCCAATGTCTTCAGCAGGTTGAAGGCACTATTGGCAGCCTCGCGGTCGGGAAATACCAGCAGATTGGCCATGCCCTTGAGCCGCGAATTGGGGAACACGCGATTGCGTACGTCCTCGTCAATGGCGGCATCGGCCTGCATTTCGCCCTCGACCTCCAGGTCGGGGGCCTGTTCACGCACCATGCGAAGTGCATCCCGCATCTTGCGGGCGCAGGGCGAATCGTCGGCGCCGAAGTTGGAATGGGACAACAGCGCGATCTTGGGCGTTTCGCCGAAGCTCTGCACGAATTCCGCGGACAGCAGGGTCATTTCCGCCAATTCCTCGGCCGAGGGATCGGGGGTCACCTGGGTGTCGACCAGGAAGAACGTGCCCTTGGGCAACAGCAGAACGCTCAACGCCGAAACGTCACGCACGCCCGGCGCCTTGCCGACAACGTCCATCATGTAGCGCAGGTGGTAGTCATAGCGTCCGATGACGCCACACAGCATGGCATCAGCCTCACCGCGCTTCAGCATGGTTGCCGCGATCACCGTATTGTTGGTGCGCACGATCTGACGCGCCGCCCCCGGCGACACGCCCTTGCGTTCCATCAGCGCGTGGTAGCTGCGCCAATAGGCTTCGTAGCGGGGGTCGTTTTCCGGGTTGCAGATCTCGAAATCCTTTTCCGGCCGGATGCGAAGCCCCAGGCGCTCGATGCGCATTTCGATCACGTCAGGCCGGCCGATCAGGATCGGCTTGGCGATGCCTTCGTCGACCAGAACCTGGGCCGCGCGCAGCACGCGGTGGCTTTCGCCCTCGGCCAGAACCAGACGCTTGGGGTCCTGCTTGGCGCGCTCAAATATCGGCTTCATCAGCATGCCGGAGCGGAACACGAATTGTTCCAGCTTATCGCGGTAGGCTTCGAAATCCTCGATCGGGTGCTTGGCGACGCCGGACTCCATGGCCGCCTTGGCGACGGCGGTGGCGACTTCGACGATCAGGCGCATGTCAAAGGGCTTGGGCAACAGGTATTCGGGCCCGAACCTGAGATCCTCGCCCGAATAGGTGCGGGCCACGGTCTCGGAGCTTTCCGCCATGGTCAGGTCCGCGATGGCCTTGACCGCCGCCAGTTTCATTTCCTCGTTGATGGTCGTGGCCCCGCAATCAAGCGCGCCCCGGAAGATGAAGGGGAAGCAGAGCACGTTGTTGACCTGGTTGGGATAGTCAGAGCGACCGGTGCAAATGAGGGCCTGCGGGTTCGCGGCGCGCGCGTCTTCGGGCAGGATTTCCGGGTCCGGATTGGCCAACGCCATGATGATCGGGCGTTCGGCCATCGTCTCGACCATGTCTTTCTTCAGGATGCCGGGGGCGGACAAGCCCAGGAACACGTCGGCGCCGCGCACGGCCTCGGCCAGGGTCCGGGCATTGGTCTTGGCCGCATAATCGGCCTTCTGTTCGGTCATGTCCTCGGTGCGGCCCTCGAACACCACGCCGACATGGTCGACCAGGGTGATGTTTTCGCGCTTCAAGCCCATGGAGACCATGAGGTTCAGGCAGGCGATGCCGGCGGCACCGCCGCCCGTGGACACAACCTTGACCTTCGAAATGTCCTTGCCGACCACGCGCAGGCCGTTGGTCAGCGCGGCGCAGACGACGATCGCGGTGCCGTGCTGGTCGTCGTGGAACACGGGGATGCCCATGCGCGCCTTCAACTTCTGTTCCAGGATGAAACAGTCCGGCGACTTGAAATCTTCCAGGTTGATGGCGCCGAAGGTCGGCTCCATGGCGGCGATGATATCGACCAGCTTTTCCGGATCGGTTTCGTTCAACTCGATATCGAACACGTTGATCCCGGCGAATTTCTTGAACAGGACGGCTTTGCCCTCCATCACCGGCTTGGACGCCAGGCCGCCGATGTTGCCCAGACCAAGAACGGCGGTGCCGTTGGAGATCACGGCAACCAGGTTCTGGCGACCGGTCAGCTTGGCGACCTGCTCGGGGTCTTCCTTGATGGCCAGGCAGGCAAAGGCGACACCCGGCGAATAGGCCAGAGCCAAATCGCTCTGCGTCGCCAAGGGTTTTGTGGGGGTGATTTCCAGTTTTCCGGGCACGGGCTCCGCGTGAAAACGAAGCGCCCGTTCCTTCAGGGTGTCATCCATCCCAAACCTCTTTTCTTATTCATTGCAGCTTGATTGCGAGAAAGGTCTTGTAAGACTGCTCGCTGATCGGCAGAAAGACAACGAATTTCATGTTAGGGATCCTCCCTTGAATACCGACCATCGCCTTGAGCCCAATGCCGTGCTGCCAAAGGTCATCGGTCATCGTGGTGCTGCCGGCCATGCGCCGGAAAACACCCTGTCCGGCCTGCGCAAGGCCCATGAACTGGGCGTGACCTGGGTTGAATTCGACGTCATGTTGACGGCCGAAGGCACGCCCGTCCTGATCCATGACGAAACCCTGGGGCGCACGACCGACGGTAACGGGCGCCTGGCCGACCATCGCTGGGAAGACCTGCGCGGCCTCGACGCCGGGGCCTGGTTCGCCCCGGCCTTCCGGGGAGAACGCGTGCCGTCCCTGCATCAGGCTTTGGCCGTGCTCGGGCATATGGGGCTCGGCGCCAATGTGGAAATAAAGCCGTCCAACGATCAAGACGCGACCACGGGCGTCATCGTCGCCAAGACCCTGCAGGAAAGCTGGCCCGCGAATCTGCCGGCCCCTCTGTTGTCGAGCTTTTCCGAAAAGGCTCTGGCCGCCGCCGCCGATCAGGCGCCGGAATTTCCCCGCGCTCTTTTGGTGGGCAAGGTTCCTGACGATTGGCAGGCACGTTGTGATTCGCTGGGGACCACGGGGCTGCACGCCGGTGCCCGGCATCTGACCGAGAAGCAGGCGCGGCGCGTCATCGACGCGGGTTATGCGCTTCGCGTCTATACGGTCAACGATCAAGCCTTGGCGGACCGTCTTTTTGCTTGGGGTGCGGAAAGTGTGTTCAGCGATTATCCGGACAGGATAACCCCGCCATGACGGTCGGCGGCTGGGTGTCGGCGGGGGTCTGCTGATGGCGATCATGTCGGCCATGCAGGGTTCCACGGCGCCGGGCCGCGCCATCGCGCTGGCGGTTGCCGGCGGCGCGCTTCTGACCATTTCCGATGCGGGCCTGAAGTATTTGGCCGGCGACCTGCCGCCGGGCCAGATCATGTTCATCCGCGGCGTCATCGCCGGGTTTGCCTTGGTCATGGCGACCTTGGGAACGCGCGGGGCGGCGGCGCTCAAACCCCAGAAATGGGGGCTGCATGCGGCGCGGGGCCTGATGGCGGCCGTGGCGACCTTTACCTATCTGGTTGGAATCGGCAGCCTGCCGCTGGCCACCGCGACCTCGATCCTGTTCGCCAGCCCGATCCTGCTCACGGCCATGGCGCCGGTGTTCATCGGCGAAAGCGTCGGTTGGCGGCGCTGGCTGGCGGTCATTGTCGGGTTTATCGGCGTGCTGATCATCGTGCGGCCGGCGGGCGACGCCTTCCAATGGGCGGCGGTGATGATCCTGCTGGCGGCGTTCGGCGAATCCGTTCGGGACCTGATCACCCGGGGGGCTTCCGGGCGCGAGACGACGCATTCCATGCTGTTCTCGATGATGGTGGTGGTCGGTCTGGCGGGCCTGTTCGTGCCGCCCTACGACTGGCCGCCGCTATCGGGCGAACATTGGCTGATGATCATCATGGCCAGCTTGATCTGGACCTCGGCCCATTTCCTGTTGATCGAGGCGTTCCAGTTCGGCGAGGCGGCTTTACTTGCCCCCTTCCGTTACTGCAACCTGTTCTTCGCGGCGATTCTGGGGTTCCTCATCTGGGGCGACCTGCCCGACTGGCTGACCTGGGCGGGCAGTGCGGTGATTATTTCTTCGGGCCTGTACATTCTGCACCGCGAGGTTCTGCGCAAGGCCCCGGTCATGGCCGCCGATCCGGTCCACGACACAGCGGCGGATGAGGATGGGGAGCGGCTGCGATGAACGTCATCTTCCTTGCCATCGTCGCCGTTGCCTTCGCCATGGGGGCCGTTCGCCAGATTGTCTGGGACGGTGTTGGCGAAGCGCCCATGGCGCTGCTCGGCAAGGCTATGATCGACGCCGCCGGCGGCGCGGTGACCCTTGCGATCGGTCTGGTCGGCGTGATGGCCCTGTTCCTAGGATTGATGAAAGTGGCGGAGGAGGGCGGCCTGCTGCGCATCATCGCCAAGGTCCTGCGCCCGTTGATGGTGCGCCTGTTTCCCGAGGTGCCGGCCGATCATCCGGCCATGGGCTCGATGATCCTCAACATGTCGGCCAATGCGTTGGGCCTTGGCAATGCGGCGACGCCGTTCGGCATCCGGGCCATGCAGCAATTGGATGAACTCAATTCCCATAAGGGCACGGCGACCAACGCCATGGCCTTGTTTCTCGCCATCAACACATCGTCGGTCACGTTGCTGCCGACGGGTGTCATTGCGCTGCGCGCCGCCGCCGGGTCCACGGACCCGGCCGGGATCGTGCCGACCACTCTGTTCGCGACCATCTGTTCGACCGCCATCGCCATCATCACGGCCAAGCTTTTGGCCCCTTATTTCGCGGTGTCGGCCGCTGGGGACGGGGGGGATGCCACCACAGCAACCGAGGAATCGGTGCTGGAAGCGACAGAAGACATGGGCGGCGCCGGGTCGGACGCTTATCCCCTGTGGGTATCGGTCACGGCGCTGATGACGGTCGGCGCCCTGGTGCCGCTGACCGTCGTGTATGGGCGTGAAATCGCCCCCTGGATCATCCCCGGCCTGATGGTGGCCTTGTTGGGCTTCGGCGCGGCCAAGCGGGTCGCGGTATATGAATGCTTCGTCGAGGGGGCCAAGGACGGCTTCAACGTGGCGCTGCGCATCATCCCCTACCTGGTGGCGATTCTGACCGCCGTCGCCATGTTCCGCGCCTCCGGCGCCATGGACGCGGTCGTGGGGCCGCTCGGCAACCTTACCGAGATGATCGGTCTGCCGGCGGAAGCCCTGCCCATGGCGCTGCTACGTCCGCTGTCAGGCTCGGGCGCTTACGGTGTGTTGGCCTCGATCATCCAGGATCCGGCCCATGGTCCGGACAGCCTGGTGGGATATTTGGTATCGACCTTCCAGGGGTCGACGGAAACCACCTTCTACGTCCTGGCCGTCTATTTCGGCGCGGTCGGCATCCGCCGCATCCGCCATGCCTTGTTCGCGGCCCTCGTGGCCGATGTCGTGGGCATCGGCGCCGCCGTGTTCATCGTCAATCAACTCTACGGTTAGCGGAATACGCCGAACCCAACGAAGGGTCCCGACCATGCCTCTCATGACTGCCGTTCAAGGTTCAAGTGCGCCCGGCCGCGCGATTTTGGCGATGATCGGGGGTGGTCTTCTGGTCACCGGCAACGACGCGGCCATGAAGTGGCTGGTGTCGGGATATCCCGTGGGGCAGCTTCTGTTCATCCGCGGCATGTTCGCCTTCGTCGCCATCGCCTTTTTCGTACGCTTCTACGGCGGACTTGCCAGCCTGCGGATCAGCAATCCCCGGTTCCATGTGATGCGCGGCCTGTTGGTCGTGTTCGGCACCGTTGTTTTCATCACCGGCCTGGGCCATCTGACCCTCGCCGACGCAATCGCGGTGGTTTATGCCGGACCGATGTTCGTGACGGCCCTGGCGCCGCTTCTGATCGGCGAGGCCGTGGGGTGGCGGCGCTGGCTGGCGGTCATGGGCGGGTTCATCGGCGTGATGATCATCATCCGGCCGGGGACCGAGGCCATGCAATGGGCCGTGATCTTTCCCTTGGCGGCGGCCCTGGCGGGGGCGCTGCGCGACCTGATTACCCGCAGCGCCGCGGCGACGGAACACTCCAACGCCTTGCTGGCGACCAGCACGGCGGCGGCCACGGCCGCGGGCTTGTGCACCTTGCCGTTCGGCTGGATGCCGGTTCCCCTTGAGGATTTAGGCGTGATGGCCCTATCCGGCCTGCTGCTGGGCTCCGCGCATTTCCTGATGATCGAAAGTTTCCGCTATGGCGAGGCCGGACTGGTCGTGCCCTTCAAATACCTGAACATGGTTTTCGCCGTGACCCTGGGGTTTGTCCTGTGGGGTGATCTTCCCGATGCCTGGACATGGACGGGATCGGGCGTGCTGATCGCCAGCGGGCTTTACATCCTGCACCGCGAACGCATCCGTCATCGGACACCGACGCTACCATCGGATGCGCATGGCGCGGGGCCGGCCGGACGGCGGCCCGACTAATATCCTGATTACTTCGCGGGTACCGCGGGGGCGATCTCGACCGGTGATCCCGCGGGCAGACCGCCCGAGAAGGTCGGCGCCGCAGGCTTGGTGACGTCCGCCGGCAGGGCCTGCTTCAGGGCGTCGCGGGCGACGATTGCCTTCTGGTCGCCGTTTTCAGCCGCCGCGCTGATCCATTTGTAGGCCAGACGGTCATCCTTGGGCACGCCCTGCCCGTTGTAATAGAGGATGCCCAGGTTGTACTGGGCGGCGGCATTGTTTTTTTCGGCTGAGCGGCCAAACCATTCCGCGGCCTTGGCGTAGTCCTTGGCAACGCCGGTGCCGTTGTAGTGCATGACCCCGATGGAATACTGCGCCCCCGGATGGCCGCCGATGGCGGCCTGGGCGAACAGCTTGGCGGCCTCGGCCTTCTGGTCCTGGGTCTTGGCGTCGGCGAACAGGGACAAGGCGCGCTTGTAGGTCAGATCGGCGGTGGCCTCGCGTTCCTCAACCGATGCCGGCGGGGCCTCGGCCGGTGCGGTGGGTTCGGGCACGGCGGCGCTCTCTGCGGCCGGTTCCGGCTTGGCTTCCTCGGCGGGCGGATTGGCCAGCGCCATGGGTTTGTCCGTCGCGGCGGGCGGTGGCGGTGCGGGCGGCTCCATGGGTTTCTCGGGTTGGGGCGCCTCGGCCATGGGTTTATCCGCCGGGGCGGTGTCGGCCATGGGTTTTTCCTCGGCCGGCGGCGGCGTGATCGACGGTTCCTGGGACATCGCCTCGGTGGGCTTGTCCATCATCGCGGGGGCATCGGACGGGGGGACTGCCTGTTCGCCGCCTTCGCGCTGAAGGTCCGGCGGCAGCTTGTCTTCGGCCATTTTGGCCTCACCGGCCGGTTCCTTCGGGTCGTCGGCCCGGGTCATGGGCTCCATCTGGGTGACGTGGCGGACCGGCGGCAGGTTCTGCGTGTACTGGGCGGTCAGGTCCAGGTCGAAGCGGTCGCGCAGGTCCCACCAGATCGACCGCGCGGTAAAAGCCAGATCGTCGCCGCTGAAATCGGCCTTGTCCTTGATGGCGCCCTTCAGTTCCATGACCTTGACGACCTGCGCGTCGGGTACCCCGACGCTGCGCAGCTGCGCGGCAAAGGCATCATCTTCGTAGGCCACGGCAAGCCCAATCCCCGCGCCGGCCGCGACGATCAACAGCAAAATGAAACCTGTAAACAGTTGCCCTAAGGGGCCTCTGCGCTTCGCCATGCGGCGAGCCCTCCTTCGCCGAAGCACCTAATCAATTTAATCTAATGTGTTTTTCCGCCTCGTGGAACCCGCCAATAGGCATAGTCCGATCAGGCCACATGGGATGCACAACGGCCGGGCTTGGAACATCAGGGTTTTCCCTTCTCCCGCGCCTCGGCCTGGGTCCGCAGGCCCGACAGGGTGGCGGTCGGGGTAATCGCCTCCGGATCGGTGCGCAGTTCGATCAACGCGGGCGAATCGGCGGCCTTGGCGCGGGCAAAGGCATCGGCGAACTGGGCCGTTTCCGTGACCACCTCGCCGGTCGCACCGTAGGCCTTGGCCAGGGCCGCGAAATCCGGATTGACCAACTGCGTGCCGGACACCCGGCTGGGATACTCCCGTTCCTGATGCATGCGGATGGTGCCGTACATGCCGTTGTTGACGACGATGAAGATGACGTTGGCGCCGTATTGCTTGGCCGTCGCCATTTCCTGGCCGGTCATCAGGAAGCAGCCGTCGCCCGCGAAGCAGACCACGTCGCGTTCCGGATGGCGCAGCTTGGCCGCGACCGCCGCCGGTACGCCGTAACCCATGGAGCCCGACGTCGGCGCCAGCTGCGTGGCATAGCCCCGGTAGCGGTAGAAGCGATGAACCCAGGCCGTGTAGTTGCCGGCACCGTTGCAGATCATGGCGTCGGCGGGAAGTTCGTCCCGCAGCCAGGAAATGATCTCGCCCATCTGCACGTCGCCGGGGGTTTCCGGCGGTTCGGTCCAGGCCAGGTATTCGTCGTGCGCCGTGCCGGCCCAGTTGTCCCAACGCCCCGTGACCGGCGCCATTGCCTTGGCGGCGGCGGCGAATCCCGGCATGCCCGAATTCATGGCCAGTTCGGCGCGGTAGACGCGGCCCAGTTCCTCGGCCCCCGGATGGACATGGACCAAGCGCTGCTTGGGCACCGGGATGTCGAACAGGTCGTAGCCGCCCGTGGTCATCTCGCCCAGGCGCGGCCCGACGGCCAGGATCAGATCCGATGTCCGGACCCGTTCGGCCAGCTTGGGGTTGATGCCGATGCCGACGTCCCCGGCGTAAAGGGGATGCTCGTTCGACAAAAGGTCCTGGCGGCGGAACGACACGCTGGTGGGCAAGTTGTTGGCTTCGGCGAAGGCGCGGATGTCCTGGGACGCCTGTTCGGTCCAACTGCCGCCGCCCAGGATCATCAGCGGGCGTTCGGCGGTTTCCATCATGGCCCGCAGGTCGGCCATGGCATCCGGCCCCGGATGGGCCTGCACGACATGGGCCGGGCCGGGGATGGCGACCTGTTCCAGGACTTCCTCGGTCAGCATGTCTTCCGGCAGGGCCAGGACGACCGGGCCCGGGCGGCCGGACATGGCCGTGTGGAAGGCGTGGCTGACGTATTCGGGAACGCGGGCCGGGTCCTCGATCTGGGCGACCCATTTGGCCATTTCGCCGAACATGCGGCGGTAGTCGATTTCCTGGAACGCCTCGCGCTCGACCTGATGGCGGGCGACCTGGCCGATGAACAGGATCATCGGCGTCGAATCCTGGAATGCGATATGAACCCCGGCGGAGGCGTTGGTCGCCCCCGGGCCGCGGGTCACGAAACAGATGCCCGGCTTGCCGGTCATCTTGCCGTCGGCGTCGGCCATGATGGCGGCGCCGCCTTCCTGACGGCAGATCACCAGATCGATGCCCGGTGCGTCGACCATGGCATCAAGCACGGCGAGGTAGCTTTCCCCCGGCACGCAGAAGGCACGGTCGACCCCGTTGGCGACCAGCGTTTCGACCAGGAGCCGCGCCCCCGTTTGACCCTGTGACATGGTGATGTTCCTCTTGTCGGCGATGGTCTTTTGTTTACTCCGCCGGGCCGGCGGCCCCCTGTCTTAGCGAAAGATCGGGGCCGGGGGAAGCCGCGTCGACACCGCAGGCGGTCTCGCCGGAACAGCAGGGATCGACGTTCTGTCCGCAGGTCCGGCATTGCACGTGGCCGTGCACGGACACGGGTTCGGACGGCTGATGGCATAGCGGGCAGCGCCAGGGGGCGGACGAGGAAGACATGGCGGGCTCCGGCAGTCTGGGTTGAAAATTGTGTACAATCGTCGCCCCAAGCGGTGACAGAGGCCAGCCCGGAATTTAAGATGCCCGCATGCGGGGGGCTTCGGTCCACCGGCCTGCGCCCGAGGGGCGTGGAAATTTTACGAATCGATCAGGGAGGCACGCAGAACATGAGCGGCAAGGACATCACCATTCAGGCCAAGGACGGCGGCAGTTTCACGGGATATCTTGCCCTGCCTGAAGGCGGCACGGGCCCCGGCGTCGTGGTCATTCAGGAAATCTTCGGCGTCAACGCGGTGATGCGCGAGATCACCGACGGCATGGCGGCGGCGGGCTATGTGGCGCTTTGCCCCGACCTGTTCTGGCGCCAGGAGCCGGGCATTCAGATCACCGACCAGACCGAGGCCGAATGGGCCCGCGCGTTCGAACTGTTCAACGGCTTCGATCTCGACAAGGGCGTGGATGATCTGGACGCGACGATCGAGACGCTGCGCGGGATCGACGGCTGCACCGGCAAGGTCGGCACCATGGGCTTCTGCTTAGGGGGAAGGCTTGCCTTCTTGACCGCGACCAGGACCAGCGCCGACGCCGCCGTCAGCTACTATGGCGTGATGCTGACCGACCATACGGACGAGACCCTGAAAGCCCCCTGCATGCTGCATATCGCGACCGAGGACGAATTCGTGCCCAAGGATCAGCAGGCCGCCGTCCACGCGGCGCTCAAAGGCAACGCGAAGGCGGTGCTGCATGATTACGAAGGCCAGAACCACGCCTTCGCGCGGGTCGGCGGCAAGCATTACGACAAGACCTCGGCCGACTTGGCGCGGCAAAGGACGCTCGATTTCTTCAAAAATCACCTTGGCTAATAAATTGATTTTCCAGGTGCTTTGCCACCGGGGACTCGTTTTATTAGAAAAATCAGACCGGAGTGACTCCGATCACATCATTTGCCGCCGTCTTTTCCTATAAAGGGTACAGATGAGATCCACTCTTACTTGATCCACACCGGGCCGGTTTCGCCGCCCGGTGTTTTTTTTGTCCGCAGCCGATTGGCCGGCCCGGTGTCTATGAATTAGATCGTGGGGGCCGGTTTCGCCGCCCGGTGTTTTTTGTCCGCGCGCCGACCAGCGGGCGTGATTAAATGGCCCGTCTCGACGGAGGGGCCTCCCATGAAAAATCTCGTTATCGCAGTCACTCTTCTCGCCCTCGGCGGCGTTCTCGGCGCGGCGGTTGCCGCGCCGCGCGGCCCGCTTTGGACCTATCACAACGGTAATACCCTCCAGGGGCAAACCGTCGAATACCGCCAAGGCTTCATGATCGGTGTCGTCGACGGCTATTTGCAGGGCCAGCGCGCCCGGGCGGAAACCGGCGACGATGGCCTGTGGTTGGAAAACTGCCTGACCGCCGGGTGGACCTTGAAGCGCGCCGACCGCGAACTGGCCCAGCGGTTCGAGGCATCCGTGCCGCTCTACCCCAATCCCGCCGCCGCCATCGTGTTGGATAACCTGAAGGATGCCTGCGGCGTCAGGTAGCCGTTAAAACCGGACTTCCGCAGGGGGCCGTGCGGGCGTAGACTGTCATCATTCGTTAAGCATAAAAATCACGAGGCAATACATGCGCCCGCCGCCCTCCACGGTTTTCGAGTCAGAGCCGGATTTCACGCCGACGATCCACATTCGGCCGCGGGTCGACAGGGTGGACCCGCGGTTGAGCGCCCATATCCATCACCTGGTTAAAACCTATCCGCAGGATTCGGTGCGGGTGATCCGCGAATGGATGGCCGAAGGCCCCGTGCGGCATCTGCGTCATTGAGCGTTTGCCGGCGGGCGAAAACCTTCTACAAATCCTCACCAGATCACCACGACCACCCGCCAGGAGCCCATCCCCTTGCCCGACATCGACCTGAAAGACGCCGCCGGTTTCGATTGGTGGACCGACGTCTCAATCCGTTTCTCCGACCAGGACCCCAATCTTCACGTCAACAACACGGCCTTCGCCCAATATGCCGAGGCCGGCCGGGTCGATTACCTGAACGCCATGCGCCGACATCTGGGGATCGAGCCGCGCTCGGCCCTGGCCAGCGTGCAGATCAGCTACGTCAACCAGCTGCACTATCCGGGCAACGTGCGGGTCGGCACGCGGCTTCTGCGCCTCGGCAACAAGTCCTACACCCTGGGTCAGGGGCTGTTCGCTGGGGACAGGGTGGTCGCAACCTCGGAAGCGGTTCTGGTGTTCTTCGATTATGCCAAGAACGCCAGCCGCGAGGTGCCTGCCGATCTGCGCCGGGCGTTTGAAGAGGGCGCGCAGCTGGTTCCCGAATAACCGGCTGGCTGTCATTTTGTATGCACCGCAGCATCAATGAGACGGGGCTGTCACAAAAATTTCAATCGGCGATTAACCCGACCTAATCAATTGAATTTTATATAATTATTATCTCTCTCGGATGCCCAGGTGTGATCCTGGGCTAATGCCCTATTGTGCGATTGCGAAGGTAGCGGCAACAATCCGGCATCCATGAATGCCGTGAATGGTTGGTTCCCTTCCGGCATCGAACGAGAAGGTGAGAGATGCTGATCGGCCGTACATCTATTCGCTTCCGCACATTCCTCGGATTCGCATCAGTGATCGTGCTGCTGGGGGTGTCCGCAGGGGTTTCCGTGACCCGTTTCGCCGAATTCGCCGGCACCAGCGAGACGATCGTCAAGGACGTGGAACTGGTCGGCGCCGCCAACGACTACGCCTTACAACTGTTCGCGTTGTCGGAAGCGGTCTATCGGTTCCGCGACGCCAAGACGGACGCCGCCATCGACGGGATCATCCAGGCCCGCGCGGCCGCGGACAGCGCGGGGGAAGCGATCAAGGGGGCCTTCGCCGGCAAAGGCCAGGAAGATTTGGTCGAGGCGATCACCACGGCGCAGACGAAGTACGGCGGCCAGTTGGATGATCTTATCCGGCGTATCAGCGGCGATAGGGAAGGGGCCGACGTGATTCTTCTGGCGGCGGAAAAGCTGCCGGGGTCGGTCGACGGGCTGGTCACGTTTCTCAAGGGCTATGACCATCCGAAGGCGCCGGAATTCGCCGCCGCCGTGGCGGCCCACGGCGCGGAGGCCCTTCAGACAGCGTTGAAGCTTGCCGTGTCGCGCGACACGACCCAGGGCGAGGCTGCCCTTGCCGCCGTGGCCCGTCTGGGTGACGTGGTCACGGCCGTTCGCAGCTTGCTGAAAGAACAGAAGGTGCCGCGCCGCGACCAGCGGGCGGCCAAGTTTGCCGGACGTGACGTCGATACCTTGCGTCAGGGAGTTGCCTCGTTTTCCGGCGCTGTTCAAGGCACCAAGGATTCGTGGAACCTGTTCAAGGCCACCTTGAACGGATTGCAGGACCGCATTGCCGGTCTGCGCAGCGCCGCCCTGGCGCATCAGTCCGAGGGCATGGCCGGTTTGGCCGACCGTTCGCGGAATGCCGTGCGCGAAGGCGCCGCGGTTGGCGCGGCGGGCGTTCTGGCCGCCGTTCTGCTGGCTTGGCTTCTGGGGCGCAGCATCGTGCGGCCGCTGAACCGTTTGCGCGACGACGTATCGGCCATGATCCCCGCACATGTTGCGGGAGCGTCAGTCCGGTCCCGCGACGAGGTGACGCAACTGGCCCAGGCCTTCGATATCTTCCGCCGCGAGCACGAGGAGGCCGAACGCCTGCGCCTGGAACGCGACGCGGAACAGCAGCGCCAGTCGCATCGCGCCTCCGCCATCGCCGGCATGACCACGGAATTCAACGATCAGGTGAAACAGGTGTTCGAGGCCTTCGGGCATTGTATTCAGCGCATGGGCCACACGGCCAACAGCATGAACGAAAATGCCGAGCGCACGACCGAACAGGCGGTCACCGTATCGTCGGCGACGGAACAGGCGGCGGTCAATTTCCAGTCGGTCGCCGCGGCGGCGGAACAGATGTCGATGTCCTTCGCCGAGATCGACCAGCAGATCCGGCTGTCGTCGCAGAAGGTCGATGCAGCAGTCGCCGACAGCCGCGAGGCGGGAGCCCGCATTTCCGAACTGGCGCGCTCCGCCGACCGCATCGGCGACGTGGTCAGCCTGATTACCGGCATCGCCGAGCAAACCAACCTGCTGGCTCTCAATGCCACCATTGAGGCGGCACGCGCCGGTGACGCCGGCAAGGGCTTCGCTGTGGTGGCCGGCGAGGTCAAATCCCTGGCGCAACAGACGGCCAAGGCGATCGGCGAGATCGAACTTCAGGTCGGCGGTGTGCAGTCCGCGACCCGTGACACGGTGCGCGTGATCGAAACCGTGACCGCCAAGGTTGGGGAGATCGCGGAAGTGGCGGAAAGCATTTCCGCCGCCATCGAAGAGCAGGTCCGCGTGACCAGCGAAATCGCGCGCAGCGTCGAGGACGCGACACAGGGCGCATCCTCGGCGGCGGAAAACATCGCCACCGTGTCCGAGGCGGCCAAGGCGTCGGGCGCCGTCGCCAACGACGTGCTCGACACGTCACGCGAACTGGAACAGATGTCGGGCCGCCTGCGCACGGTCATCCAGGGGTTCCTCACGGACGTGCGCGTGGCCTGACGTTGACGGCTCCCGGCGGCGTGGTGCAGGCTCTTGCCAACCGATCAACAACGCACCGGGAAACCACCCATGTTCTGGAATATCAACGAAACCGCGGACCACGGTCTGCCCCGCAACCCGTGGAAGGCCTGTGTCGTGCCGCGCCCGATCGGCTGGATCACCACGATCTCTGATGACGGCGAGGTCAACCTGGCGCCCTACAGCTATTTCAACGCCTGTGGCGAAAATCCGCCCATGGTCATGTTCTCCGGCGGTCCCCGGCCCGAAGGTCCCAAGAAAGACACGGTGGCGAATTGTGAGACCCAGGGCGAATTCGTCTGCAACATGTCGACCTGGGCGCTGCGCGACGCCATGAACCAGTCGAGCGCGGCCCTTCCCGCAGGTGAGGATGAAACCCGTTTCGCGGGGCTGGAAACGGAGCCTTCGACCCTGGTCAAGCCGCCCCGTATCAAGGCCGCCCCCATCCATATCGAATGCGTCTATCACCAGACCGTGGTGATGCCTCATAACGTCAAGGAAGAGGGCAACCGCGTGGTGTTCGGACGGGTTGTCGGCCTTCACATCAAGGACGAGGTGCTGACCGACGGCTTCGTCGACATGGCCAAGGTGCAGCCCATCGCGCGCCTGGGCTACATGGATTACGCCCGGGTCGACACGGTGTTCACCATGGATCGGCCGACCCTGAAGGCCGCCGAATAGTCGGAATCTAATTTGTCGGGATGGGGCCGGTCAGCCGGTGCGCTTCAGGCGCATCAGTTCGTGAACGGACACTTGTGGGAAAATCCCCGGCGTGCCTTCGCGGTACAGCATCATCACGCCGTTGCGGATGTCGGGAAATCCGTCGCGGGTATCGTCGAAATGACGGATTTCCAGGGATACGGTCTTCTGCGTCACCTTGTCGACGGCCCGCCAAATCATGGTCGGGTTGTCACGCCGCGCCTGTCCGAAGGGGGCGACCGAGCGGGTCACGGTCGCCGTCGGCGGCCCGAAGCGGCGGACCAGCCAGTCGGCGATTTCGCCGAAGCCCTCGGCATTGAACACGGTATGGATGCGGGTCGGCGCCCCGTCGTCGAAACGCACGACGGACCCGGTGCCCGTATAGAGGATCGTCGAGACCAGGAACTTGGGTTCCAGGAATGCCGGCCATTGCAGTTCCTTGATACAGAACTGGGTGCGACCGCCGGTCTTTTCGATGCATTCCGGTGCCAAGCCTTCGCCGCCGCGCGCGTTCTCGGGGACGAAGGTGTTGTACAGGCTGGTGCCGGCGCCGACCGACAGCGTGACCCCGTCAAGCGCCCGGCCCCGGCTGTCGAGCGCCGCTTGCGGGGATGAGCCATCGGCCAGGGCGGCGGTGGCGGGCGGGTCGATGACGGCGCCGTCGGCCATCTGGACCTTGGTCACGGGCCAGGCGCTGGCGGCGTTGGCGCCCGAGGGCAGCGGTCCCAACTGGGCGGCGTCCTGCGCGGACTTGTCGAACCCGGCGCGGAAGCTGGCCGGCGTCACATAGGCGCTGGCCAAGTCCTGCACGGGCGGGGCTTGGCCGGGCAACACCACGGGCAAGGTCCAGGCGGCGGGCAGCACCGGGCGGCCTTCGACATCCAGGCGGACCTCCGACCCCGGGGGGAGGGCGGCCAGGATTTCCTGTGACGTCGCCACCGGCGGTTCGGCGTCGAGAGGATTGGTGGACGGTTTGTCGCTGTCGAGCAGGCTGGACAGGTCACCGAGCGCCTGGGACAGAGGATCGCCGGCCTCCGCCGTTTTCTGATCCCCCTCAGGCGGGGCGCCGATGCCCAGTTCGGCGGCGAGGGGATCACCGGCGGGCGGGCTGCCCGCGCCGCCCAGGCCAAGCTCTGCGGCCAAGGGGTCGGCGTCGGGCGTGCCGATACCCAGTTCTGCGGCGAGGGGATCGGCGGCAGGCTTGGTGTCCAGGCCCAGTTCGTCGGCAAGCGGATCGTTCTTGGGTGCCGGTGTGCCGAATTCCTTTTCCAAGGCATCCAAGGAAGCATCGGCCGATGTGGCGGGTTTCGCAGCGGGCGTGGCCGGGCGCGGGGTTTCGCGGATCGGCGGCGCGTCGGGCATGTTGACGGCAAGTTTCTGATCGGAAGCCTTCGCCTTGCCGTCCGGCAGGTTGGAAAGCTGCGGCACCTTGGGTGTCGGTTCCGGCGGCATGCCGCGTTCCGGCGGCGGTGCCTTCAGGGAACGATGGGCGGCACGGATGTCCGGCTCATCCGGCGATACGTCGCGGAACCAGGGATCGCGGGCGAAATTCTTGCGGCCCTTGGGGTTGGGTGGCGGCAGCGGAATTTTCAGACGCCGGGACAGGTTGGTGCCCGGCGGCGGGCCGTCGACGGCGGAGGTATCGGTTTTGAGGTTCTTTTTCTCGGCCGCGCTCAGGGCGGCCTCTGCCGCGTCGGCTTCGGCGGCCTTGCGTTTTGCCCGGTCGCGCAGATGGCTGAGCGCCTCGTCCCGGCTGTCGGACAGGGATTCCTCGGCGTCGCGGGCGACCGGCTTGGCAAGCAGGGAATCAAGCCAAGCCAGTCGATCCTTGGGCGCCAGGGCCATCAAGTCGACCTTGGCGGGGCTTTCCGTTGCAGCGGATGCCCGGGTCGGTGCCGATTTGTTGTCCATTGGCGCGTCGAGCAGCGACAGCAGCGGGTCCAGACCGCCGTCGGGCAAGGGTTCCGTGCCGCCGTCGGGTTGGGCCAGGGCTTTGCCCAGGGGATCGCTGGGGGCGGGGCTGCTGGCCAGGGCGCGCGGCAGGTCCGCTTCAGGTAGGTCGGGGCTGGACGCTTCCATGGCCGGGTTGTTCTGCGCCGCAAGCTTATCCAGATCGGGCAGGGTGTCGGCGGCGGTATCTTCGGCAACATTCGCCGGAATGTCCGTGTCGCCCGGGGGTGTCAGGGCGGTGGGTGCTGTCTCGGTGCGGCGCGCCGGGTCCGTGGCCTGGACCGTCGTCGGCTCATCGGTGCTGAATCCCATCATTTCGCGGGCCCAGTTGCCGAGCCGCGTGATGAATTTCGGTGACCACGGGCGCGCTGTTTCGCTGTCGGGAAGGGGCTGTGCCGGTTGGTCGGCGGGCGCGGCTGGACGTTCGGTCCGCGCGGATTGGGAACTGCGTTGATCGGGGCCATCCGCGTTGCCGAGAATTGGCGCCTTCGTATCGGCGTCATGGGGGGGCGGCGAGGGCTCACGCCGATCGGCGACCTCTACGGGGGTCGGCTCGGGTAAGGTCACTGGAGCATCGGCGGTTGCGGGCGGAGGTGCCGCCTCGGGGATCGGGCCCGCGGTTTTTTCCGTCTCGGCGACGGCGCGGTCAAGGGCTTGGTCGATGGCCTGATCGAGGGGCGGGTCAACCTTGGGCCGGCGGTGGGCCAGCAGGTAATGGGCGATGACGTGATGGCCCAGGCGCACGGCGGCCTGAGGGGCGGACAGGCCGTCGGCGTCGCGCGCTCGTGGATCGGCGCCGGAGGCGACAATCTGCTTCACCGCGTCCAGGTCGTTGGCGCGGATGGCGGCGAACAGGGCGCCGGAACCGCTGTCTTGGGCCTGGGCAGGAATGCTGACCAAAACGGCCGCTCCCAGGCACAAGACCAGGGCTGCCGCACGGATCGCGGAATTCCTATTAAGAAATTGATTTAAATGGCGTTTCGCCATCATCCCTTGCCCAACTTTGCGGCCGCGGCGGATCCCCATCCGCGCGTGCCGACCCTGACAGTTTAACACGGGTCGGACCCCCGGCGGGAGCCCGCACCCAATACCCCGAATCCACCACGGAAATATGGCGATTTAGAGTAAAAATCCAGTTAAGCGCTTGATCGGAAAAGGAATGCGCCGTTACGCGGCGGCCGGCACCTTGGCGTCCGCCAGGATCATGTCGGACGCCTTTTCCGCGATCATGATGGCCGGCGCGTTGGTATTGCCCGAGGTGATCGTCGGCATGATCGAGGCATCGACCACGCGCAATCCATTCAGGCCGTGCACCCGCAGCCGGTCGTCGACCACCGCATCCGGGTCCGTGCCCATCTTGCAGGTGCCGACGGGGTGGAAGATGGTGGTGCCGATCTGCCCCGCCGCGTCGGCCAGCTCGTTGTCCGTAGTCAGATGGGCGCCGGGCTTATATTCCTGTGGCTTGAAGCGGGCGAGCGCTGGGTGGGACACGATATGGCGGGTCAGGCGCAGCGCATCGGCCGCGACCTTGCGGTCGCCCGGCGTGGACAGGTAGTTGGGCTGGATCGCCGGCGGCGTGAACGGGTCCGGCGAGGTGATCGTCACGGTGCCCCGGCTTTCCGGGCGCACGTTGCACACGCTGGCCGTGAAGGCCGGGAAGGGATGCAGCGGCTTGTCCCAGGAATCCAGGCTGAGCGCCTGAATGTGATATTGCAGATTGGGCGTTTCCCGCGACGGGTCCGACTTGGCGAAGGCGCCCAGGGTCGACGGCGCCATGGACATCGGGCCGGAGCGGAACAGCGCATATTCCAGCGCGATGCCCATCTTGCCGATCAGCGACCCCGCCCGCTGGTTCAAGGTCTTGGTGCCTTCGACCCGGTAGACCGGGCGGATCTGCAGATGGTCCTGCAGATTGCCGCCGACGCCCTTTAACTCATGGCGGACTTCGATGCCGTGCCCTTGCAGCAAGGCCCCCGGGCCGATGCCGGAGACCTGCAATATCTGCGGCGAGCCGATGGAGCCGGCCGACAGAATGACCTCGCCCCGGCAGGTCACACCCGCGTCTTCGCCCGCGACGCGCAGGTCCAGGCCGGTGACGGTCTTGCCCGACAGGCGCAGTCCCTTCACATGGGCATGGGTGACGATGTCCAGATTGGCGCGGTCCTTGGCCGGGCCCAGGAAGGCCTTGGACGTGTTCCAGCGTACGCCGGACCGCTGGTTGACGTGGAAGTAGCCGCAGCCTTCGTTGTTACCCTTGTTGAAATCGTCGACCTTGGGAATGCCGGCCTCGGCGGCGGCGTCACGGAAGGCATCCATGATTTCCCAGGTCGTGCGCACATTTTCGACCCGCCATTCGCCGCCGGCCTGATGGAAGTCGTCAAGCGGGATGGCGGCCTGGTCCTCGGATTTCTTGAAATAGGGTAGGACGTCGTCCCAGCTCCAGCCGCGGTTGCCCATCTGGGCCCATTGGTCGTAATCGCGGGCCTGGCCGCGCATGTAGATCATGCCGTTGATGGACGAACAGCCGCCCAGCACCTTGCCGCGCGGATAATTCAGCGCGCGCCCGCCGAGCCCGGCCACGGCCTCGGTCTTGAAGCACCAGTCCGTGCGCGGATTGCCCATGCAGAACAGGTAGCCGACGGGGATGTGGATCCAGTGGTAGTTGTCCTTGCCGCCGGCTTCCAGCAGCAGGACCCGGTTGGCTGGATCGCCCGACAGCCGGTTGGCGAGGACGCAGCCAGCAGTGCCCGCACCGACGATGACGTAATCGTATTCTCCCAGATCGTGCATGGGCTGCTCTCTCGCCTTTCCTGGAGTTTGTCCTTCGGGTTTACTGTCCGCCGCGTGGTTGGGTCCGCGGCGCTTTCGGGCCTCAGCTGCCGAACAGGCCGAAAAAGCCCTTGCGCTTGGCCGTGGTGCTCAGGGTACTCAACGGTCGGCGCATGGCAATAGCCTCAATGATGCGGAATTGCCCGCCGGTCAGCTTGCTGAATCGGCAGCCCAGGCTGGTTTCCGCGTAATCGATGCGCATGACTTCGCCGTTGGCGCCCAGCGGCACGCGGCCGTCGTCCCCGGTTACGACATGAGTGACGGTGAAGCTTTGGCCTGGGCGCATCTTGCCGATGGCGTTTTTCAGCCGGAACCCGCCGACACTCATGTCGCCGACGGGAAATTCCTGACCGTTGATGACGAATTTGACGCCACGGACGTCCAGACGCACGTCGCGGCGTCTGTTGTCATCCTTGAATCCGACGATCTTGCGCCCGCTCATTCACCGAGTCCTATTTCTCATCCCTGGAATAATACTCTCGAATACGGGCGCGGGAGAACCAGGCTTTTGATCTTTTTCAAAAGCCGGAAATGCCAAAGCCGGGGGCAGGCGTTGAAATTGTGGCCGCATCCCGCCGTCGTTGTTAGAGTGACCGTCCGCGATTTCTCCCGAAAGTCCTGCCATGCCAAAGACCTTGATCCTGACCTTCATCGCCGATGACCGGCCGGGCCTGGTGGAGCGCATTTCGCAAACCGTGGCGGATGCCGGCGGCAACTGGCTGGACAGCCGCATGGCCCATCTCGCGGCCAAGTTCGCCGGTATCGCCAAGATTGAGATCGTCGAGGACGAGATCGCCGCCCTGGAGGCCGCCCTCCGCGCCCTCGACGCCGAGGGCTTTCACCTGGTGGTCGAGGTCGCGTCCGATACGGTGGCCCCCATGGGCTCCGTGTTCGAGATCGACCTGTTGGGGCCGGACCATCCGGGCATCCTGCGCGACATTTCCCATTGCCTGGCGGAACGCGGCGTCAGCGTCGAAGACATGGAAACGGACATTCGCGAAGCGCCCCATTCCGGCGGCACGCTGTTCCACGCCCATGCGCGGGTGCGCGCCCCGCAAGGCCTCGGCGACGAGGACCTGCGGGAAAGCCTGGAAATTCTGGCCGGTACCTTGATGGTTGATATTACGGTCGGCAAAATTCTCTGACATCAAACCAAAAACCACCCTTCGGGAGAACATCCATGGAAATGAAAATGACTGGCCGCAAGGCCCTCGTGACCGGCGGCAGCCTGGGTATCGGCCGGGCCATCGCCCAGGCCTTCTGTAGCGCCGGAGCGGAGGTCGCCATCGTCGCCCGCCGCGCCGACGTATTGAACGAGACCAAGGCCGCGATCGAGGCCGCCACGGGCGGGCGCGTGGTCGCCGTCACGGGCGACGTGTCGACCGCCGAAGGCTGTCAGGCCGCCTGGGACGCGGCCATCGCCGGCCTGGGCCAGATCGACGTGCTGGTCAACAACGCGGGGTCGTCCCATCGCGCACCCTTCGTGTCCGTGACCGACGCGGAATGGCAGGCGGACCTGGACCTCAAGCTGTTCGGCGCCATCCGCCTGTGTCGTCTGGCGTTTCCCGGCATGGCCGAGCGCAAGTGGGGCCGCATCATCAACGTGTTGAATTCAGGCGCCAAGGCGCCGCCGCCATCGGGCGCGCCGACCGCCGTGACCCGCGCGGCGGGCATGGCGTTGACCAAGGTTCTGGCCGGCGAGGGTGCGCCCCACAACGTGCTGGTCAATTCCCTGCATGTCGGCAAGATCGAAAGCGACCAATGGGTGCGCCGCGCCGCCAAGGACGGCAAACCCCTGGATCAGCTGTACGACGATATGGGCAAGGAGTTGCCCATGGGCCGCATGGGCAAGGCCGAGGAGTTCGCCGCTGCCGCCTGTTTCCTGGCGTCGGACGCCGGATCCTACATTTGCGGCGCGGCAATCAACGTCGACGGCGGCCTGTCGCCGGTGGTTTAGACTGCCAAGCGATCATCCATGACGGGTTGTGCGACTTTCAGACTCAACGGTCTGTAGGCAGCACGCCCGTGATGGCTTAAACTCACCCGGGCTGGGGTTGGGAAGATCAGAGGAGGCAGCGGTACATGCCCGCAGACGCCGAACACATGCTCGTCCGCTACATTATCGACAGCGAAGACGGATCGCGCGAGGTGTTCAACCTGGATATCTCCCTGCCCGAGGTCGCGTTGAAGCAGCCGCAAGGCGTGGATTTGCCCGATTGGACGCGCCTGGATTATCACAAGTGCCAGCATTGCCCGCTGACCAAGCAGACCCACCCTCATTGCCCGGTCGCGGCCCTTTTGGTCGATTACGGCCAGCGGGTCGGGCGCATGGTGTCCTACGCCCAGGTCGATCTGACCATCGAACAGGGGACGACGACGACCACGGCCAAGGTCCCGGCCCAGGAGGCGCTGCGCTCCGTGCTCGGCTTGGTCATGGCGACCAGCGGCTGTCCGCATATGTCGTTCTTCCGGCCGCTCGCGCGTTACCATGTGCCGTTGGCAGATATGGAATTGACGATCTTGCGCGCAATGTCGTTCTACCTGGTCGGCCAGTACTTCGGCGGCAAGGAAAAGCCTGATTGGGACACCAGCTTCGATGGCCTGATCAAGATTTACGAGAACGCGCAGGAGGTCAACAAAGGCATGGCGGAACGCCTGCGCAATGCCCAAGTGTTTACGGAGCTCAATTGGCT
>CAXAVJ010000025.1:0-45803 GCA_963972065.1 uncultured Rhodospirillaceae bacterium | reverse complement strand
CCGCCGATGACGGGGCGGCCGTGAACGCAAGCTCGTAATCGTCGCCGCCGGTCACCAGGGTTTCCAGCAGGCTGGGGTCAGCCGCAAGCGCCGCCCGCGCCGCATCGGACAGCGGCAGGTCCTGGACCCCGATCTCGGCCCCCAGGCCCGAGGTCTTGGCGATATGGCCGACGTCGGCGGCAAGACCGTCGGAGACGTCGATGCAACTCGTGGCGATGCTCACCAGACGTGGGCCAAGCGCCGTCCGCGGCCGCGGACGGTCGTAACGGTCGCGCAGGAACGCGTCGCCGTCGGCGCCGGCGAGCGTCCGCCCGTCGCGGGCCACCAAAAGGCCGAGGGCGGCGTCGCCGATCGTTCCGGACAGGTAAAGATCATCGCCGACCTGCGCCCCCGACCGGCGGAGGGCTTGGCCTGCGGCGACCCAGCCGAGCGCCGTGATCGAGAGCGTCAGCGGCCCGCTCGTGGTCACGGTGTCGCCCCCCAAAAGGAAGATGCCGTGCGCGGCCTGCATGTCTCCAAGACCGGAAGCGAACGTCTGCAGCCAGCCGGGAACAATCGGCTTGGGGGCCGCCAGGGCCAGGGTATAGGCGGCGGGCGTGGCGCCCATGGCGGCCAGGTCCGACAGATTGACGCCCAAAACCTTCACCGCCAGGCATTCAGGATCGGCGTCGGCCAGGAAATGCTGGCCCGCGACCAGGGCGTCGGTGGTGACGACGAGCTGGCAGCCTTTGGGGGGCGTCAGCAGCCCGGCGTCGTCCTTGAGGTCAAGGGCTTCTGGCCGGCCCTCGGTCAGGGGGCGGAAATAGGCGGCGATCAGATCGAATTCGCCCAATCTGTCCGGTTCGTCGTTGTCGCTCATGCGGTTAGGTACATCCGTCGTGTCCCCCATCCATTGGGAGGGAAATTGTGGCGACCTTTAAGTGAACTCCGCCGGGCGGAGTTCGCGACCCAGATGGTCGAGAAAGCCGTTGACCAGGGCTGGTTCGCGCCCGTCGAAAAAGGCGTCGGCGACGTCCACGTATTCCTTGATGACGACCACGGCGGGAACCTGCGGCCGTTTGGCCATTTCGAAGGCCGCCGCGCGCAGTACCGCGCGCAGCAGGGCTTCCAGGGATTCCACCGTATGCGGGTGGTTGAGCGCCATCTTAAGGTAACGATCGACGCCTTCGAGATCGCTGCTGACCCCCGCGACCAGTTCCTTCAACAGGTCCAGGTCCGGCGGCGTGAAACCGTTCTCGCCGTCGTCGGCGCCATCGGCGTCGAGGGCCGAGGACGACCAACGTTCGGCCATGATGGCTTCCAGCACCGGATCCGCGCCGGCGCCGGCCAGATCCATTTCATACAGCGCCTGCACGGCGGCCAGACGGGCCGAACTGAGGGGGGCGGATCGGGTTGTGGTCATGGATCGTCCTTAACTTCCGCCGAAACGCTGTTTAACGTCGATCATGGCAAGGCAGGCGCGGGCCGCTTCGGCGCCCTTGTTCTTGCCCTTGGGATCGGCGCGCACGTGGGCCTGGTCACCGTTTTCACAGGTCAGCACCCCGAAGCCGAGCGCCAGGCCGTCCCGCGTCGTCAGGTCCATAATGGCGCGGCTGGCTTCGGTGCAGATATGGTCGTAGTGACTGGTCTCGCCGCGAATCACGCAGCCGAAAGCAAGGAACCCGGCGTATTTGCCGCCGAAGGCCGCATGGCGGATGGCGGCGGGAATTTCGAATACGCCCGGGACTTCTAGCCGTTCGTGATGCAGACCGGCCTCGGTCAGCAGCGGCAGGGCGCCCGCGATCAGGCCGTCGGCAATGTCCGGGTAGTAGCGGGATTCGACGATCAGGACTGTGCCCTTCGGGGCCTCGGCGGCGCTCACTCGACACCTCGGTCGATGGGGTGGCGGCCGACGATGGTCAGCCCATGGCCGTCCAGGCCGACCACGGTCTTGGTCGAATTGGTCAAAAGGGTCATCTCCGTAATGCCGAGGTCGGTCAGGATCTGTGCGCCCACGCCGTAATCGCGGAGCTGGCCGGATGGCTTCTCGCCCTCGCCCAGCTTGGCCTTGACCCGGTCGGACAGGCTGGTCGGCATGGGTTCACGGATCAGCACGATAACGCCCCGGCCCATCTCGCCGATGATTTCCATGGAGCGCTGCAACAGGCCGTCGGCGCCCCGTGAATTGTCGCCCAGGACGTCTTCCAGCACATTCAGCGCGTGCATACGCACGGGCACCGGCCCGCCTTTGGAAATGTCGCCCTTCACCAGGGCGATGTGTTCCGCATAGGCCACGGTGTTCTGATAGATCGCCATGGTGAAGCTGCCGCCGTGGCGGCTTTCGAACGGCGTTTCCAAAATGCGTTTGACCAGCCGGTCGTTCTTGCGCCGGTAGGCGATCAGGTCGGCGATGGTCGCGATCTTCAGCCCGTGGTGCTGGGCAAAGCCGACCAGATCGGGCATCCGTGCCATGGTGCCGTCGTCGTTCATGATCTCGCAGATCACGCCGGCCGGGCTGAGGCCCGCCAGGCGCGCCACATCGACGGCCGCTTCCGTATGGCCGGCGCGCACCAGGGTGCCGCCGTCGCGGGCTTCCAGCGGGAAGATATGGCCCGGCGTGGCGATGTCGGCCGCCCCCCGCGCCGGGTCGATGGCGACGGAGACCGTGCGCGCCCGGTCCGAGGCGGAAATGCCCGTGGTGACACCCTCACGGGCCTCGATCGACACGGTGAAGGCCGTCTGATGGCGCGACGAATTGGTGCGGCTCATATGCGGCAGGTCCAGCTTTTCGACCCGCTCGCGGGTCAGCGCCAGGCAGATCAGCCCGCGCCCGAAGCGCGCCATGAAGTTGATGGCGTCCGGGGTCGCCATCTGAGCCGGGATGACCAGATCGCCCTCGTTCTCGCGTTCCTCGTCGTCGACCAGGATGAACATGCGCCCGTTGCGCGCGTCCTCAATGATGTCCTCGATCGGCGACAGGATGCCGTCGTAGGCGTTAACGTCTTGTAATTTCAAGGGGCTTCACCGTTTGTCTGCATAAGCCGCGCAACATAGCGCGCCAGCATGTCGATTTCCAGGTTCACGGCGCCGCCGACGGCCAGGCCACCGAGGGTCGTCTGTTCCTGGGTATGGGGGATGATATTGACCGTGAAATCCCGAGCCAGGACCGTGTTCACGGTCAGCGACACGCCGTCCAGAGTGACTGAGCCCTTGGCGGCGATGAAGGGTGCCAGCGCGTCCGGGGCGCGGAAGGTCAGTTTCAGGGACTCCCCTTCCGTCTCCCGCGCCATCAACTTGGCCAGGCCGTCGACATGGCCGGACACGATATGTCCGCCCAACTCGTCCCCGGCCTTGAGCGCGCGTTCCAGATTGACGGTGGTGCCTTCGTGCCAAGTGCCGAGCGTTGTCAGCCGCCGGGTTTCGCCCGAGGCTTCGAAGGCGAGCCAACCTGCTCCTTTTTCGATCACCGTCAGGCAGCAGCCGGAACAAGCGACCGATGCGCCGATGGCGATATCGCCGGTGTCGAAGGCGGTTTCGATTTCAAGACGGCCGTCATCCGCATGCTGGATGGCGCGGACCCGGCCGACGTCGGTGATGATGCCTGTGAACATGAGTGTTACTTACGCCGGACGGGGGCGAACCGCCAGTATTTCCAGGATGTCATCGCCGACCAGTTCCATGGACAGGCGCTCGAAGCGCAACGCGTCGCTCATCGTGACCACGGATAGAGGTGCGACCGCCGGTATGCCGTCGCTGCCGACCACCACGGGGGCATGGAACCAAGCCAGGCGATCAACCAGTCCGGCCTTCAGGAAAGTCGCCGCGACCGTGCCGCCCCCCTCGATCAGAAGCCGCGTGATCCCGGCCCGGGCCAGGGTGGCGAGAACCGCCGCCGGATCCGGCCGGCCGTCGCTTCCGGCGGCGACGCGGACCACCTGGACCCCAGATTTCTCCAATGTTTCCGCAGCTTCGGGAGAAGAATCCGGAACCGTAACGACCCACAGGGGCACATCCTTGGCCGATGCCACCAGCTTGCCCTTTGGCGGAGTCTTCAGATGCGTGTCGAGCACCACCCGCGCAGGTGATTGGCGATCCATGCCCGGCAGGCGGCAGGTCAGTTCCGGATCGTCGGCCTGCACCGTGCCGATCCCCACCATGATCGCATCGGCCTGCGCACGCATCAGATGGCCGCGCGCCCTGGCCGCGTCGGAAGTCACCCATTTGCTATCCCCACCGGCGGCGGCGATGCGGCCGTCGAGGCTGGAGGCCGCCTTCAGCAGGACCAGCGGCCGGCCCTTGGCGGCGCGGGTGAAATAGCCGGCGTTGATTTCCCGGGCGTGGGGCTCGTCCAGGCCCTGGTCGACGGTGATCCCGGCATTTTCCAAGGCGGCGACACCCTGCCCGGCCACCCGATCGTCCGGATCGGTGACGGCGATGACGACACGGCGGATGCCGGCGGCGATCAGGGCCTCCGTGCAGGGGCCGGTCTGGCCCGTGTGGCAGCAGGGTTCCAAGGTCACATAGGCCGTGGCGCCCCGGGCCAGTTCCCCTGCCCGCGCCAGGGCTTCGGTTTCGGCATGGGGCCTGCCGCCCGGCTGGGTCCAGCCGCGCCCGACCACGCGGCCGCCGCCATCCCGTCCGCCCTCAAGGTCCGGGCGGACCAAGACGCAGCCGACCGCCGGATTGGGCCAGGCATTGCCCAGCCCGCGCCGGGCCAAGCCCAGCGCCATGACCATGAACCGCCGGTCGTGTTTGGTGAATGGCTTAGTCGTCTTCGCCACTTAAATTCTCGACGAAGGCCTCAAAATCCTTGGCCTCGCGGAAGTTTCGGTAGACGGAGGCAAAGCGGACGTAGGCGACCTGATCCAGATTGGCCAGATTCTCCATAACCATTTCGCCGACCACCTTGGAGGGAATCTCGTTTTCCCCCAAAGTTTCCAGCCGGCGCTGTATGGAATTGACGATCCGCTCGATACGGTCTTCGTCTACCGGGCGTTTGCGCAGCGCGATGTGCAGGGAGCGCGACAGCTTGTCACGGTCGAAGGGTGTCTTTTCGCCGTCCTTCTTGACGACCACCAGTTCGCGCAGCTGGACCCGTTCAAACGTCGTCCAGCGGGCACCGCAGGCCGGGCAGAAACGCCGACGGCGAACGGCCGAGCCGTCTTCGGTCGGCCGGGAATCCTTCACCTGAGAATCGTCATGTCCGCAGAATGGGCACCGCATCGGTCACTACTCCCCAATATTTTGTATGTTGTACCCGCCCGGTTCTAAACAAGCCGTTACCGGCCTAGACGTTCGAATAGATCGGAAAATCCCGACATAGCCGCCCCACGGCCTCGGCCGCCTTGGCCTCCGCCGCCGAATTGTCGTTCGGATTGGCCGCGACGCCATCCAGCACGTCGGCGATCAGGTTGCCGATTTCGCGGAACTCCCCCTCGCCGAAGCCGCGCGTGGTGCCCGCCGGCGTGCCGAGCCGGATGCCCGAGGTCACCGTCGGCTTTTCCGGATCGAACGGCACGCCGTTCTTGTTGCAGGTCATGCGGGCATTTTCCAGGGCGGCCTCGGCCGCGACCCCGGTCAGCCCCTTGGCACGCATGTCGACCAGCATCAGATGCGTGTCCGTGCCGCCGGCGACGATATCGAAGCCGCGGGAAACCAGCGTTTCCGCCAGAACCCGGGCATTGGCGACGACGCGCGCCGAATAGTCTTTGAATTCAGGGCGCAAAGCTTCGCCGAAAGCCACCGCCTTGGCGGCAATTACGTGCATTAGCGGCCCGCCCTGCAGGCCCGGGAACACGGCCGAATTGATCTTTTTGGCGATCGCTTCGTCGTTGGTCAGGATCATGCCGCCGCGGGGCCCGCGCAGCGTTTTGTGCGTCGTCGTGGTGGCGATGTCCGCGTAGGGGAACGGGCTGGGATGCACTCCCGCGGCGACCAGACCCGCGAAATGCGCCATGTCGACCATCATCAGGGCGCCGACCTTGTCGCAGATCTCGCGGAACTTGGGGAAATCCAGGGTGCGCGGATAGGCTGAACCGCCGGCGATGATGATCTTGGGCTTGTGTTCCATGGCCAGGCGCTCGACCTCGTCGAAATCGACCAGCGCGTCCTGTCGGCGCACGCCGTACTGCACGGCATCAAACCACTTGCCGGACATGGCGGGCGGCGCCCCGTGGGTCAGGTGGCCGCCGGCGGCCAGGGACATGCCCATGATGGTCTCGCCCGGCTTGACCAGGGCCAGCATCACGGCCCCGTTGGCCTGCGCCCCGGAATGGGGCTGCACGTTGGCGAAACCGCAGTTGAACAGCTTCTTGGCCCGGTCGATCGCCAGGGTTTCCGCGACGTCGACGAATTCGCAGCCGCCGTAATAACGCCGTCCGGGATAGCCCTCGGCGTACTTGTTGGTCATGACCCCGCCTTGGGCCTCCATGACCGCGCGGGATACGATGTTTTCGGACGCGATCAGTTCGATCTTGTCCTGCTGGCGTTTCAGCTCGGCGCGCTCGGCGGCGTAAAGCTCCGGGTCCGTCTCGGACAGGGGCGCTTCGAAGAAGCGGTTGAGGGAGGGATCGGCGTATTTCGGGGTATCGGCGTCGGGCATGGCGGGTTCTCGGTCCTTGAAGTTCGGTTGCAGCGCCCGGACGCCGTCGGCAGCGGGCGCGAATGTTCAGGCTATGTGGTGGGCCGGCCCTAGGCCGGGGTGGACAGCTTGTCCACGCGGCGGCCGTGGCGGCCGCCCTCGAAGTCGGTTTCCAGGAATATTTTAAGGCAATCCTTGGCCGTTTCGGCGCCGATCATACGGCCGCCGAAGCAGATTACGTTGGCGTCGTTGTGCTGGCGGCACATACGGGCCCCGAGCGCATCATGGATCAGGGCGGCGCGGACTTCCGGATAGCGGTTTGCAGCAATGGAAATGCCGATGCCGGAGCCGCAGACCAGAACGCCCAAGCCGGCCTTGCCGTCGCGGATGGCCTGGGCCATGGCGAAGCCGAAATCGGGGTAATCGACCGAGTCCTCGGAATTGGTGCCGAGGTCCAGGACCTCATGGCCCATGTCGGCAAGCTGCTTGAGCAGATCGCTTTTCAAGGCGAAGCCGGCATGATCGCAGGCGATGGCGATGGGTTTGGTGCTCACGGGTGTCTACCTAGCGCTTTTGGAAGGCTGCGTTCGTCCGGCGGCAGTGATACCACATCTCGATTTTGGCCGCTACACGAACACAAGGGCTCTGCGCCGCTCCAGATGTAGAAAACACAGGCCCGGCGCGCAACATGTGGAAAAACCGGCGGCGGAAATCAAGCACCGAATTGTTCGGGAACAAACCCGCGACAGGCGGTAGGCGACGCCGACACCCATGGCACCGGCGTCGCCTGTACTCGGAAGTTGCGTGCCCTGCTCTACTTGGCGCCGGTAAGCGCGTCGTAGCTGGTCATCAGGTTACGGTAATCGGGAATATGGTTGGAGAACAGCGTGGCCAAGCCTTCGACGTCGTTGCGCCAGTCACGGTGCAACTCGCAGGCGGCGCCGAACCAGGTCATCAACTGAGCGCCCGCCTGAGACATGCGGTCCCAGGACGCCTGACGCGTCAGTTCGTTGAAGGTGCCCGAGGCGTCGGTGATGACGAAGACGTCAAACCCCTCCTCGATCGCCGACAAGGCGGGAAAGGCGACGCAGACTTCGGTGACGACGCCGGCGATGATCAGCTGTTTCTTGCCGGTCGCCTTGACGGCCTTGACGAAATCTTCGTTATCCCAGGCGTTGATGTTGCCGGGACGGGCGATGTAGGGCGCGTCGGGAAACTGTGCCTTCAATTCGGGCACCAGCGGGCCGTTCGGGCCGGTTTCGAAGCTGGTGGTCAGAATGGTCGGCAGATTGAAGTATTTGGCCATATCGCCGACGGCCAGCACGTTATTCTTGAATTTGTCCGGATCGATATCGCGGACAAGGGACAGCAAGCCGGCCTGGTGATCGACCAGGAGGACGGCGGCGTTGTCTTTGTCGAGACGAACATAGGGTTTGGACATGTGATGCTCCTTCATTGCTTGGTTGATAAAAGGATGGGCGGTTGATCGTGGGTAATGAGGAGACTGTAATTTCGAGACAATATTGCCGATAGATGGCAAAATAGCATATCATTGTCCCAAATATGGAACGATGGATGCCCGTAATGCAGGATTTGAACGATCTGTTCTATTTCGCCCAGGCCGTCGACCACGGCGGTTTCGCACCGGCCGGGCGGGCCCTCGGCCTACCCAAATCGAAACTGAGCCGCCGGGTGGCGGCGCTTGAGGGCAGGTTGGGCGTGCGTCTGATCAACCGCTCGACCCGGACCTTCGCCGTTACGGCGCCCGGGCGGGTCTATTACGACCACTGCAAGGCCGTGCTGATCGAGGCTGAGGCGGCGCAGGAGGCCGTGGACTCCCTGCGCGCCGCGCCGCGCGGCGTGATCCGCATGACCTGTCCGACGACCATCCTGCACGCCAACGTGGGCGCCATGCTCGCTGACTTCATGACCCTGTATCCGGAGGTCACGGTCGTTCTCGAAGGCACTAACCGGCGGGTCGACCCCTTAAGCGAGGGGATCGACCTGGCGATCCGTGTGCGGCCGCCGCCCCTCGAAGACAGCGATTTGGTGATGCGGGTTTTTTCCGACCGCGGCCAAAGCCTGGTGGCAAGCCCTTCTCTGCTGTCGGTCCACGGCCGGCCGGCAACCCCCTGCGCGTTGGGCGGTTGGCCTAGCCTGGGCGTCGGTGCGCCGCAGCAATCCCATGTCTGGACCTTGTTCGGCCCGGACGGCGCCGAGGAGACGGTGCCCCATCGGCCGCGGTTCGTGACGACGGACATGATTGCCTTGCGGGATGCCGCCATTGCCGGTGTCGGTGTGGTCCAGCTGCCGCTTTTGATCGTGCGCGGGCAGTTGGAGGACGGCAGTCTGGTCAAGGTCCTACCGGACTGGACGCCGCGGCGCGAGATCGTCCATGCCGTGTTTCCGACGCGGCGCGGCATGCTGCCGTCCGTGCGGGCGCTGCTGAATCATCTGGCGGCGCGGTTCGCCGCCCTTGACGAGGATTGAGCCGGACCGGGATCAGGCCAGTAGGTCCGTGCGTCCGGGGCGCCCCGCGCCCAGAATTTGGGCGCGGCGCTTGCGCAGAACGTACCTCAGCTTTCGCACCGCCAGGTTCTTGACCATGGATTGGGAATATCTGGCATCGCAGATGGAGACCACTTCGACGCCCGTGCGCGGATCGATGGCGGTGACCCGCACATAGCGTCCCTTGGGCTGGAATTCGAACAGCACTTCCGGCAGGTAAACGTCGTCTTGCGTGGCCACGCCAGAGCCCTTGTCCATCGGTCGAAACCCGACCGTTCACCCCGTTCCGACTACATGTTCCGGCGATATTGCCCGCCCGCGTCGAACAATGCATCCGTGATCTGACCCAGGGAACACGATTTCACGGCCTCCATCAAGGCGGCAAACAGGTTGCCGTCCGACGCGGCGGCGGCCTTCAGGTTGGCCAGCGCCGCCTGGGCATCCTCGCGCCGCGCTTCGTGAAACGCCCGCAGCCTTTTGATCTGATTCTGTTTTTCCTCTTCCGAGGACCGCTGCAATGGTGGCTCGGCCAGGCCCGCGTCCGGGTTGGGATTGAGGAAGGTATTGACGCCGACGATGGGCAGGCTGCCGTCGTGCTTGAGGGTTTCGTAGTGCAGCGATTCTTCTTGGATCCGGCCGCGCTGATAGCCCGTCTCCATGGCGCCGAGCACGCCACCGCGCTCGGAAATGCGCTCGAACTCCTGCAGCACGGCCTCCTCCACGAGGTCGGTCAGCTCGTCGATAATGAAGGCCCCCTGGTTGGGGTTCTCGTTCCTGGCCAGGCCCCATTCCTTGTTGATGACCATCTGAATGGCGATGGCTCGGCGCAGGCTGTCCTCGGTCGGCGTGGTGAAGGCCTCGTCAAAGGCATTTGTGTGCAGGGAATTACAGTTGTCGTAGACCGCGATGAGGGCCTGCAACGTGGTGCGGATGTCGTTGAAGTCCATTTCCTGGGCGTGCAGCGAGCGGCCCGAGGTTTGGATATGGTATTTGAGTTTCTGTGAACGTTCGTTGGCGCCGTAGCGTTCGCGCATGGCAACCGCCCAGATGCGCCGCGCGACGCGGCCCATGACCGTGTATTCCGGGTCCATGCCGTTGGAGAAAAAGAACGACAGGTTGGGCGCGAAGTCGTCGATGTTCATGCCGCGGGCCAGGTAGGCCTCGACGAAGGTGAAACCGTTGGCGAGCGTGAAGGCCAACTGCGAGATCGGGTTCGCCCCGGCTTCGGCGATGTGATAGCCGGAGATCGAGACGGAATAGAAGTTCCGCACCCTGTTTTCGACGAAATAAGCCTGGATATCGGCCATCATGCGCAGCGCGAATTCGGTCGAGAAGATGCAAGTGTTCTGGCCCTGATCTTCCTTGAGAATGTCCGCCTGCACGGTGCCGCGCACGTTGGCCAGGGTCCAGGCGTGGATGTCGGCCGCTTCCGCGTCGTCGGGCGCCCTGCCCTTTTCCGCTTCGAACTTGGCGATCTGCTGATTGATGGCTGTGTTCAGAAACATCGCCAGGATGGTCGGGGCCGGACCGTTGATGGTCATGGAGACCGAGGTCGTGGGCGCGCAAAGGTCGAAGCCGTCGTACAGTTCGGCCATATCCTGCAGGGTCGCGATCGAGACGCCGGAATTGCCGACCTTGCCATAGATGTCCGGGCGTTCGTCCGGATCGAAACCGTAGAGCGTGACGGAATCGAAGGCCGTCGACAGGCGCTTGGCCTCGGACTCCTTGGACAGATACTTGAACCGGGCGTTGGTGCGCTTGGGATCTCCCTCGCCGGCGAACATGCGGGTGGGGTCTTCCTCGGTCCGCTTGAAGGGGAACACTCCGGCCGTATAGGGGAAATACCCCGGCAGATTTTCCCGCATCAGCCATTTAAGCAGTTCGCCGTGATCTTCATATTTCGGCAGGCTGACGCGGCGGATCGTGTTACCGGACAGGGTCGTGCGGGTCAGGTCGTTGCGGATTTCCCGATCCCGCACGGTGACCACCATCTCGTCGCCGGAATAGGCGGCGCGGGTTTCCGGCCAGGCGTCCAAAAGGGCATGGGCCTCGGCGCTCAGTTCCTTGGATTTTGATTCAGCAAGGCCCCGTACATCGCTGATGTTTTTGCCGGTTTCTTCCAGCATGCGGGCCGTTTCCAGGGCCTGCTGGCGGGCCCGGGCGATGCGTGCCTGGGCCTCGGCGCGGGCGAGGTAGCCGCGCACTTCGTCCGCGATTTCGGCCAGGTAGCGTTGACGGTCCGGCGGCACGATGGCCTGACCCGGCTCCGACGTCCGCACCGCCACTGACGGCAACAGATGGGGCAACGCCGGAAAAATCTTGGCCGTGAACTGGCTCAGCAGTTCCTGGTAGACCGCTGTCACGCCGACGTCGTTGAATCTGGAGGCAATCGCGCCGAACACGGGCATGTCGTCGGGTTTGGCGGCGAAGGCCTCGCGGTTGCGCTGGACCTGCTTGCGCACGTCGCGCAGGGCGTCCATGGCCCCCTTGCGGTCCATTTTATTGATGACGATGACGTCGGCGAAATCCAGCATGTCGATCTTCTCAAGCTGGCTGGCGGCGCCGAATTCGGGCGTCATGACGTAAAGCGAGACGTCGCAGAACGGCACGATGCCGGCATCCCCCTGCCCGATCCCCGGCGTTTCGATGATGACGATGTCGGCCCCCGCGGCCTTCACGGCGGCGATGATGTCGGCCAAGGCCGGCGGGACTTCCGTCTTGGCGTCACGCGTCGCGAGGGAGCGGAAGAACACGTTGGGCGCGTTGTTGGCGTTCATGCGGATGCGGTCGCCCAGCAGCGCCCCGCCCGTCTTGCGCCGGGTCGGGTCGATGGCGACGACAGCGATGCGCGGTTCGCCCGACCCAAAGCGGAACCGCCGCACGATTTCGTCGGTCAGCGACGATTTACCCGCCCCGCCCGTGCCCGTGATGCCGAGCACCGGCACCGTGTCGCGGTTTTGGGCGATGGCGTTCAATTCTTCCAATAAGGGCTTGGGCAGGCGGCCGTCCTCGATCGCCGTGATGATACGGGCCAGTTCGGCCGCGTCGCCGGCCTTGAGACCGCCCAGGTCCTTGGGCAGATCGGCGGAGAGATCGCGCCGTGCTGTCTGGATCATGTCGGCGATCATGCCCTGCAGGCCCAGACGCCGGCCGTCCTCGGGCGAATAGACGCGGGTCACGCCATAGGCTTCCAGATCCCGCACCTCGTCGGCGACGATGACACCGCCGCCGCCGCCGAACACGGCGATGTCGGGCCGGCCGCGCTGACGCAGCAGGTCGATCATGTACTTGAAATATTCCACATGGCCGCCCTGGTAGCTCGAGACGGCGATGCCGTGGGCGTCTTCCTGGATGGCGGCGGTCACGACCTCGTCGACGGACCGGTTGTGACCCAGGTGAATGACCTCGGCGCCCTGCGCCTGCAGGATGCGGCGCATGATGTTGATAGCCGCGTCATGGCCGTCGAACAGGGCGGCGGCGGTAACGAAACGGACCGGATGCAGCGGCCCTTTACTGGCATCACCCTGGGCCTGTTTCGACCCGGCGGCGGGAAGTGTGTCGTCCGGCACGATGGTGTTTCCGATCCCAATGATTGTTATGGTTTCCGTTTACGTAAACGTAAGGCAAATCCCCTATTGGGTAAAGGGACCAATCCCCTGAACGTGGGGCCAAGGGACGCCAAGAAACGTTGACTTTACCCCGGGCCCAAGGGATTTTGTCGGCTCCGTCCAAGCCATTTGGCTGACTTGACCCTCATTGGAAGCAACCGCCCGTGTCCATATTTCCCCGCAAGCGCATGCGCCGCAACCGGCGTGAACCCTGGATCCGGCGGCTGGTCGCCGAACACAAATTGTCGGCCGACGACCTGATCTGGCCGGTGTTCGTGGTCGAGGGCACGAACAAGCGCGAACCCATTCCGTCGATGCCGGGCGTCGAGCGCCTGTCCGTCGATCTGCTGGCAGGTGCGGTGACGGAAGCCCGCGAACTTGGCATTCCCGCCATTGCCCTGTTTCCCTATACGGACGACGATCTGAAGACCCCCGATGCCAAGGAAGCCTACAACCCGGACAATCTGGTGTGCCGCGCCGTGCGCGCCGCCAAGGCCGCCGTGCCGGACGTCGGGGTGATCTGCGACGTGGCGCTCGACCCCTTCAATTCCGACGGCCACGACGGCCTTGTGAAGGATGGAGTCATCCTTAACGACGAAACCGTTGATATTCTGGTCAAACAATCCTTGGTCCAGGCCGAGGCCGGCTGCGACATCATTGCCCCGTCGGACATGATGGACGGGCGCGTCGCCGCCATTCGCGACGCCCTGGATGACGCGGGCCGCCAGGACGTATCCGTGCTGGCCTATGCGGCCAAGTATGCGTCCGGCTTTTACGGGCCGTTCCGCGACGCGGTCGGTTCCAAGGGCGCGCTCAAGGGCGACAAGGCGACCTACCAGATGAACCCGGCCAACGTGGACGAGGCGATGTGGGAGGTCACCCTCGACGTCGAGGAAGGTGCCGACATGGTCATGGTCAAGCCGGGCCTGCCCTATCTGGACGTGGTGCGCATGGTGAAGCAGGAATTCCGTCTGCCGACCTTCGTCTACAACGTGTCAGGCGAATACGCGATGCTGCGGGGTGCCGGCGATGCCGGCTGGCTGGATTACGACAAGGTGGTGGTGGAAACCATGATGGCGTTCAAGCGCGCGGGTGCCGACGCGATCCTGACCTATGCAGCCTTGGACGTCGCGCGTCTGTTACGTGGCTGACGGAAGACCGTTTTCTAGGGGCGGATGCTGATGTTCAGCAGGCGGTGCACGTCGAGCACCACCATTAACTCACCCTTCAACCGATAAATCCCGTTGGCGAATTCGCGCCATAGGGAATCAAGGGTCGCCGGATTGCGCTCGTAAAGATCGTTGGACAGGCTGACCACGTCGCCGATGCTGTCGACCAGCAGGGTGTAGAGCTCGTGTTCATGCTCCACCGTAACCGCCATGGCGTTTTCCGAGGCTTCCGTGCTGCTGGGCAAGCCTAACCGCACGCGTACGTCGATGACGGTGACGATGCGGCCGCGCAGGTTGATGGAGCCACGCACTTCCGGTGGCGCCAGGGGGATCGAGGCGATGCGATCCGGTGACAGAATGTCCTGAACCATCAGCACGGGAATGCCGAACAACTGCTTCTTGACCCGGAAGGTCACGAAATCCTCCAGATCCTCGCCCGGATGGGTCGCCAGTTCGCGGGTTTCCGCTTCGCGCAGCGCGCGGGACGAGTTTACAGCCTGAACTTCAGCCACTATCGACACTCCCAGATTTCCGGCGGTCTTGCGCGAAAATGCGTCTGACCGATCCCTAATATGGCTGCATAGTATTCGTCGGCTCGGCGACTTTCAATACAGACAAAGGGATGTGTCCGCTGAATAAATTCGGGCCGGTTCAGGCCGCGAGCCAATTCGCGACCAGATCCAGCTGGACATCGTCCATCAAGGCCGGCGCATGGCCGGCGCCGGGAATTTCGTAGGCGGTCGTTTTAGGGCCCCGGGTCTGCATCTCGGCCAAAGTATCGGCCCGCAGAAGGTCCGACTGGGCACCTCGGATCACGGTGACCGGACATTGGATCGCATCCCACACGGGCCACAGCACCAGATCGTTGTCGATCGCACTCTGGAACGGTTTGGCCAAGCCGGGGTCGTACTTCAGCACCAGCCGTCCGCCGCCGGGCGCTTGTTGCACGCTGTGGCGCGCCAGATGCGCCCATTGTGCGTCGGTCAGGGGACCGAACGGCGCGTGAACCACGCGGATATAGGATTCCGCCTCGGCCATGTCGGCGAAATCCGGCGCCGTGCCCAGGTAGGCGGCGATGCGCTGTAGAGAGTCCTTGGTCACCACCGGCCCGGCATCGTTCATCAGCAGGCGTTCGACCGGTGTGCCCGGCCCCGCCGCCATGATCATGCCCAGCAACGCCCCCATGGAGGTCCCAAGCCAGGCGACCTTGTCCACGTCGAGCCGGGCGATCAAGGCCGTCAGGTCGGCGAGATACTGGGGATAGCCGTATTGCAGGGGATCGATCAGCCGCCCGCTGTCGCCCCGCCCCACGATGTCGGGACAGACGACGCGCCAGCGGTCGGAAAACCGCTCGGCCACCGCGTCGAAGTCGCGGCCGTTGCGGGTCAGGCCATGAACGCAGAGCAAGACCGGGCCGTCGGCCGGTCCCCACTGCCAATAGACGACCTCGTGGAAGGTGCCGAGGGCGGAGCGGCCGAGGAACGATTTGCGCTGCATGTCGTTTCGCTCCCCTGCCCCGACCCGCCGCCGCGTCAGATCACGCCGCGGTCACGCAGGCCCGCGACCTCGTCGGGGCTGAGACCCAGGACCTCGCCCAGAACCTCTTCCGAGTGCTGGCCCAGAACCGGCGGCGCCATGCGGTAGTCGACCTGCGATTTGGAGAATTTCAGCGGGCTCGCGACCATGCTGACCGGCTTGCTGCCGGTCTTCGGGTGCGGCATGTCGAGCCGCATGCCGCGGGCCAGGAACTGCGGATCGGCAAACACCTGATCCAGGCGGTTGATGGGCCCGCAGCTGACGTTGTTCTTCTCCAGCTCGGTCAGCCAGAATTCCGACGGCTTGGCGGCGATGATGGGTTTTAGCAACGCGACGATCTCGTCCCGGTTCGACACGCGGTTGGCGTTGGTCGCGAATTTCGGGTCTTCGGCCAGGTTATCGCAGCCGGCGACCTTGCAGAAACGCTGGAACTGGCCGTCGTTGCCGACCGCCAGGATGATGTCGCCGTCGGCGGTTGCGAACGACTGATAAGGCACGATATTCGGGTGCGCATTGCCCAGACGCGGCGGGTTCTGACCGGTGGCCAGGAAATTCGCCCCCTGGATCGACAGAATGGCGGCGGTGGTGTCCAGCATGCCGATGTCGATATGCTGACCTTCGCCGGTGACTTCGCGGTGACGCAGGGCGGCGTTGATGCCGACGGCGGCGTACATGCCGGCGATCAGGTCGGAAATGGGGATGCCGGCTTTCTGCGGATCGCTGTCCGGTTCGCCGGTGACGCTCATGAAGCCGCCCATGCCCTGGATCAGCACATCGTATCCGGGCCGGTTGGCATAGGGGCCCGTATGACCGAAGCCGGTGACCGAGCAATAGACCAGGCCCGGATTGTCGTCCTTCAGCTGCTCATAGCCCAGGCCGTACTTGGCGAGGCCGCCCGTCTTGAAGTTTTCGACCAGCACGTCGGACTTGGCGATCATCTTCTTCGCCAACTCAATACCCTCGGGCTTGGTCAGGTCCAGGGTGATCGAGCGCTTGTTGCGGTTGGCGCAGGTGAAATAGGCGCTTTGGTCCGTGTCCTTGCCCTCGCCGTCCTTCAGGTAGGGCGGCGCGAAACCGCGCGTGTCGTCGCCCTTGCCGGGAATTTCCACCTTGATCACGTCGGCGCCCAGGTCGCCGAGAATCTGCGTGCAGGAGGGGCCCGCCAGAATGCGGGTCAGATCGAAAACCCGAAGGCCGCTCAAGGGTCCGGACATGTCTGTTTCCTTTTGTTGGTCGCGCCTTATTGTGGGCGTCTCAGCGATGGAAGGGAACGTCCGGCACGCCCGGAAACCGGGGGCCGGCGCAAGTTTGGTGTCGCGCGATGTATAACGCCAAGATTTACCCCCCGCAATGCAGGCGGGCGAAAATTTCCGGCCTGGAAGGTTAAGTCATGCGGTTACGCGGGCTGAAGGTCTGGGGGGTGGCACTGGCCGTGGCGCTTGTCGGCGGTGGCGCGGCCCTGCTCGCCCCGACCTTTGCCAAGACGTCAGGCACCCTGAAACTCGCAGGCCTTCCGGCACCCGTAACGGTCACCCGCGACGGCCACGGCGTGCCGCGCATCCGCGCCGAGGACGGGGACAGCGCCTTTTTCGCCTTGGGCTTCGTCCATGCCCAGGACCGGTTCTTTCAGATGGAACTGATGCGCCGCGCCGGGGCCGGGCGGCTGGCGGAAATGCTGGGCGCGCCGGCCCTAGACATGGACCGCTACATGCGCAGGCTGGGAATCTACCGGCTGGCCGAGGCGCAGGCGAAGGCCGCGTCGCCCGAATTGAAGAGCCGCCTGAAGGCCTATGCCGACGGGGTCAACGCCTGGATCGACGATACCGCCTGGCCGCGCACCGTCGAATTCCTCGCGCTGCGCCACACGCCCGAACCCTGGAGGCCCGCCGACAGCCTGGTCTGGGGCAAGCTGATGGCCCTGCGCCTGGCCGGCAACTGGCGGACGGAACGCCTGCGCCTCGACATGCTGGCCAGGCTGTCGCCGGAACAGGTGAATTTTCTCTGGCCGCCCTATCCCGGCGACGCGCCGACCGCCTTTCCGGGTATGTCCGGCGGCGGCAGCGGGTTGGCGGCCTTCCCCGCCATGGATTGGGACCCGCGCACCACGGGCGCGCCGGGCACGGCGTCCAACGCCTGGGCGCTGTCGGGGACGCGCACGTCGACCGGTAAGCCGTTCCTGGCCAACGACCCGCACCTGGAATTCCGGGCGCCGATCTTGTGGTATCTGGCGCGCTTGGAAACCCCGGACGGCGTGCTTGCCGGGGCGACCGTGCCCGGCGTGCCGTTCCTGTTGGTCGGCCACAATGGCCATGTCGCCTGGGGGTTCACGACCACGGGGGCGGATACGGAAGACCTGATCATCGAAACCCCGGCCGGGCAACCGGGCACCTACCGCACCGACACCGGCGACGGGATGGCCGAATTCGGCACACGCACCGAGGTCATCAAGGTGCGGGACGGCGCGCCGGAAACCCTGAAGGTGCTGGAAACCCCCGACGGCCCCGTCATTACCGAGGCCGACGGCCGCCCGGTGACCCTGTCCGCCCCCTATCTGGAAGCCGGCGACCGCACGCCGGAAGCACTCCTGGCGCTTAACGCCGCCAAGACCAAGGCCGATGTCGCGGCGGCCCTGCGCCAGTTCCATGCCCCCGTCCAGAACATCCTGTATGCCACCCGGGCAGGCGATATCGGCATGATCACGGCGGGCCGCCTGCCCCGGCGCAAACGTGGCGGCGGCGCGGTGCCGCTGGTCCGCACCCAGGGGCCGGTGGGGCACGGCGGCTATCTCGACCCCTCGGTGATGCCGCGCTATGCCGATCCGCCGGGCGGTGTGCTGCTGAACGCCAACAACAAGGTCACGCCTCCGGGCTTTCCCTTCGCGATCGCCGCCGACTGGCCGCCGCCCTTCCGCGCCCGACGGCTGGCCGATCTGCTGGCCGGTGACCGGCCCGACCCGATTACTCCCCAGATGGACATTCATTCCGCCGGGGCCGAGGAACTGTTGGCCTTCGCCTTGGCGCAATTGGACGACGTTGCCGGCCGCCGACCCCTGGTTCGTACGCTGGAGCGTTGGGACGGCGCCATGGACCGCCGCCAGCGCGCCCCCCTCGCCTTCATGTTCTTCGCGCTAAACCTGAAGCGCGCCATCTTCGCCGACGACCTGGGCGACCCGATCGACCGCTGGCACGGCCTGCGTATCCAGGCCGTGGTCCGCGCCTTGACCGCCGGGCAGCCGTGGTGCGACGACCAGGGGACGGCGGACAGGGTCGAAACCTGCGCCGACGCGGTCGTCCGCGCCTTGGACGACACGGCCCGCGACCTCATGGGCCTGGATCGGGAGCTGGGCCGCACGGCGATCTGGGGGGATGTGCATGTTGCCCGGTTCGAACATCCCGTGTTCCGCCATCTGCCTGTGGTCGGCGACTGGACCACGGTCGAAGTCGCGACCGACGGCGGCAACGACACCCTGAACCGAGGCGCCATGTGGTTCGGGCGCAAGGATGCCCCCTTTGCCCATCGCCATGGTGCCGGGCTGCGCGCCCTGATGGATTTGAGCGATCTTGACGGATCTCGCTTCGTCATCGCGACGGGGCAGTCGGGCAATCCGCTCAGCCCGCGTTATCGCGATCTGGCCGATGCCTGGCGGGACGGCCAAACCCTGACCCTTGAAACCATCCCGCCCGAGGCGGGTGACGTTCTGAAAATTCTGCCAAAAGACTAAGCAAGCGTGTAGAACGGCGGCTTCACTTGCCGCAACGGAACCTGTGCCATGACCGTAACGATAGATGCCATCCGCGACGCCGCCCGCCAATTGCAGGGCGAGATTATTCGCACCCCGGCCCTGCCGGTGCGCCGGCTGTCGCGGGCGACCGGCGCCGAGGTCTATCTGAAGCTGGAAAACCTGCAGGTCACGGGCTCGTTCAAGGTGCGCGGCGCCGGGATCAAGCTGGGCAGCCTGTCCGATGACGAGCGCGCGCGCGGCGTCGTCGCCGCCTCGGCCGGTAACCACGCCCAGGGCGTGGCCTATCACGCCGGGCGACTGGGCATCGCGGCGACCATCTACATGCCCGAAGGCACCCCCTTCACCAAGGTCGGGCGGACCGAGGACTTGGGCGCCAAGGTCGTCCTGGAAGGCATCGATTTCAATGCCGCGCGGGATGCCGCCCTGGCCCATGCCGAGGAAACCGGCAAACTGTTCATCGCCCCCTTCGACGACCCGCACGTGATCGCCGGTCAGGGCACGGTGGCCCTGGAACTGCTGGAGGATGTGCCCGATCTGGACATCCTGATCGTGCCCATCGGCGGCGGCGGTCTGATGGCCGGCTGCGCCATCGCGGCCCACGCCATCAACCCGGGGATCGAGATGGTCGGCGCGCAGACGGCGCTTTACCCCTCCATGGCCCAGGCCCTGAACGGCGAGGCATCGACCGGCGCCGGCACCACCATCGCCGAAGGCATCGCCGTGAAAACACCGGGCGAAATCACCCAGCCGATCATCGCCGACCACGTGACGGATATCGCTGTTCTGGGCGAAGATCAGATCGAAGCCGCCGTCCTGGCCCTGGCCGAGGGCCAGCGCATCGTTGCCGAGGGCGCCGGGGCGGCCGGCGTGGCGGCTCTTTTGGCCGGCGATGGCCGGTATGCCGGAAAAAAGGTCGGTATCGTGATTTCCGGTGGCAACATCGATTCCCGCCTGCTGTCTAACGTCCTGCTGCGCGGCCTGGTGCGCGGCGGGCGCATGGTGTCCTTGCGCATCGGCATGAGCGACCGTCCGGGCATGTTGGCCGAGGTCTCCGGGCTGATCGGCGGTCTGGGCGGCAATATCCTGGAAGTCTATCACCAGCGCCTGTTTACCGACGGCCCGATCCGCGACACGGAACTGGACGTGGTGATCGAAACCATCGATGCGGAACATGCCCGCGCGATCGTCGAAGCCCTATGCAACGCTGGGTTCCAGACCCGGGTCCTGTCGAACCGCAAGGACTAGGCCTACATCCTGAAGACCAGCAGTCGGGTGCGTCGGGCGTCATCGACCTCGACGATCTCGTCTGGCTCCGCATCCGGCACGGCAAAGCTGTTGGAAATGAACAGGCTGCCCGGCTTCATTTCCTGCCGGGCTTTGGCATACAGGCGGGCCATGGGTACGGGCGACAGGAAACAATAGACGACATCGAAATTCCTTAAATCCGCCCGCCAAAGAGACAGAAAGCGGATTCGCAGGTTTGCCCGCGGCTGCGTGAATTGACGCAGGCGGGTCACGAGATAAACCAACGGGGCGGTCTCGAAGCCTTCGAACGCGGCGTCGGGCCGCGCATCGGCGAGATGCCAGAGCGTCCCGCCGAGCCCGCTGCCAAGATCCGCCATGCGGATGCCGTGCCGCTTCGGCAACAGCTTTTCAACAGCGCGCCAGGTCTTGGCGTTGGACAGGTAAAGGGGAACCCCCTCTCCCACGGCGTTCCAATAGACGGCAAGCAGCACGACGAACACGGCGGGAAACACCCATCCCGGCGGCTGTAGACCGAGTACGACCCAGAGCAGAACCGGAGCAACCGCCTGAACCGGCAACCACCAGCGGGCCAGCCCCATGGGCAGGGTCGCCACTGCCGCCGCCGCTCCCCAGATAATGCAAAGCGTCGCCGGTGGCGCCGGCCAGCCGAGGTTGCGCAGAACCGTCATGGCGGCCACGGTCGCGATTCCACCGACAAGCTGTGCCGCCACCGCACGAACGATGGGAAAGTTAAATAAAAATGGGTATTTAGATTCGCTCACTTAACCCACGGTATGAGCTTTGAAAATAGATCAGAGGGACCTTGTCGCGGGCCACCTGCACGTCCGCCACGCGGCCGACAACGATGCGGTGGTCGCCGCCGTCGTGGATCGTGTGGGTGTGGCAAGCCAGCGCCGCCGCCACACCGTTCAGAACCGGCGCGCCGGTTGCACCTGTCTGAAATCCATGCCCGTGCAGGTCGAAGGTTTGCGGTCCGGCAAAAGCGTCGGACAAGGCATGTTGGTCGGCGGCCAGGACATTGACCGTGAATCCGGCGCCGGATTCCAGGAACTGGGCGATGCAGCCGGTGCGATTGTCCAGGCAGACCAGGATCAAGGGCGGGTCGAGGGACAGCGAGCAGAAGGCGCTGACGGTCACGCCGACGGGCCCCTGCCCGTCACCGGGCGCGGTAACAACCGTGACGCCCGAGGCAAAGCAAGCCAAGGCGTTTCTGAATGCAATTTGATCAACCATGTCGGCGGCCGAATCGTTCTCCAAAGGATGCTGGCATGTGTACGCGGATGACCTCTTGAATACGTCGCCTGGGGAAGGGCTGGCAAGCCTTTACCAATTACCAATCAATTTGGCGTTCAATGAAGGCGTGGCCCTTTGAATTAATCATATTGGCTTATGGTAGCTCGGTACGAGAAATGCTTGTATTTTGGGATGATAGGACGATAGCTTTCCCCCCGTGCGTTAGAGACCGCGAAGCGGCGTCGGCGCGGCCCCGTGCTCTTGGAGACTGCTGAATGCTGTTTATTGTAGGCTCATTGGTTGTACTGGTGTCCGTGTTCGGTGCCTATGGCGTCCACGGCAGCTTCGGCGTGCTATGGCAGCCGCTTGAATTCATCATCATCTTCGGCGGCGCCATCGGGGCCTTCGTCACCGGCAACCCAAAGTCGGTGATCAAGGGGGTCATGGGATCCTTCAAGACCCTGATCAAAGGCCCCACGTATACTCGCGAACACTATGAAGAGCTTCTCGGTTGCCTCTATTCGGTGTTCCGTCTAGCCAAGACCAAGGGTGACCTGGCGCTGGAAGCGCATGTGGAAAAACCGGACGAAAGCACCCTGTTCGCCAATTTCCCGCTGTTTCACGGTGACCATCACGCCATCGAATTCCTGTGCGACTATCTCAGGCTGTTGACCCTGGGGGCTTCCAACCCGCACGAAATCGAATCGGTCATGGACGCCGAACTGGAAAAACACCACGAGGAGTTGCATGCCATCTCGGGCGCCTGGCAGACCATGGCCGACGCGACCCCGGCGCTGGGCATCGTCGCCGCCGTCTTGGGCGTCATCGTGACCATGGGCTCGATCACCGAGCCGCCGGAAGTTCTCGGTAACCTGATCGCGGCGGCCCTGGTCGGGACATTCAGTGGAATTTTCTTCGCCTATGGCTTCATGGCCCCCATTGCGGCCTCCCTGACCAATACCTACGCTTCCGACGCCGCTTACCTGAACTGCATCAAAATCGCGCTGGTCGGCCACATGCAGGGATACGCCCCGCAAGTGTCCGTGGAATTCGCGCGCAAGACCTTGGCGCACGGGCTGCGGCCAACCTTTGCCGAGGTCGAGGAAATGGTCACCAACCTGCCCGCGGCGTCGTGATAAGCACCCCTCCTGCCGCCGGTCGCAGACCTCCCCGTGACCACGGCAGCGTGAACGGCCGAAACGGGACGGACCCCATAGGAAGGGCCTGATGGCGGACGAAGCCGCAAAACAACCGATCATCATCAAGAAGATCAAGAAGGGCGGACACGGCCATCACGGCGGCGCGTGGAAAATCGCCTACGCCGACTTCGTGACCGCCATGATGGCCTTCTTCCTGCTGCTGTGGCTGTTGAACTCGGTCACCCAGGAATCCCTCGAAGGCATCTCCAACTATTTCGCGCCCGTGTCCACGTCGCAGACGACCAGCGGGTCCGGCGACATCCTTCAGGGCAAGACGATCACCGAGGAAGGCATTTCCGCGAACGCCACGGCGCGCGACAGCGTGACCGTCGACCTGCCGCCGCCCAAGGCCGGCACCGGTGGCGACCTGTCCGAGGGCGAAGCCGAATCCAAGGCCCAACCGACCGAAGAGGACCTTGAGGCCCAGGCCGCCAAGAAGGAACAGGAAGCCTTCGAGGATGCCCAGGAAGAACTGCAAAAAACGCTGGAAAGCGTGCCGCAGATGCGCCAGTTGAAGAACAGCCTGCTGGTCGACAACACGCCCGAAGGTCTGCGCATTCAGCTGATCGACCGCGACGGCTTGGCCATGTTCCCGTCGGGATCCTCCAAGATGTTCCTGCACACGGAACGCCTGCTGGAACTGGTGTCCAAGGTCATCCTGTCGATGCCCCAGGACATCTCGATTTCCGGGCATACGGACGCAACCCCGTTTTCCGGTCAGGACTACGGCAACTGGGAACTGTCGTCGGACCGCGCCAATTCGGCGCGCCGCGCGCTCGAAAGCTTCGGTGTGCCCGACGCCAGAATTCAGCGTGTCGTCGGCAAGTCGGCGACGGACCCTCTGATCGCCGAAGATCCCAAGCATCCGTCCAACCGGCGGTTATCGATCATCCTGCTGCGCGGCACCGGCCGCGAGGCGGAAAAGGAAAAGGCCCAGAAAGACGCCGAGGAAAAGGCCAGGAAAGAGCGCGAGAACGAGGCCCTGCCCGGCCTCAACGAGATCAAGCGTCAGCAACGGCAGGAAGATGGCGGCGCCGTGCCCGCGCCAGTGCTGAAGCCCGAAGGCATACAACTGCCTGCACCCAACGGCGCGGCCCCGGCTCAGCCGGCCGCACCGGCGTTGCCCGGGATCAACCTTGAAATCCGCGGTGATATTAAGCCACAGTAAGTTCCGAACGGTTGACGCATTGGCGGCGTGACCGGAGGCACAGGGACACGACATGCGCCATAAACCCATATCGGACACGCGGTTCTTTTTCGCGACCGCGCCCCTGCCCTGTCCCTATCTGCCGGATCGGGTCGAGCGGCGCGTGGTCACGGAACTGTTCGGACGTGACGCCACACGGTTGCACGACCAGTTGTCCTATGCCGGGTTCCGCCGTTCCCACGGCATCGTCTATGCCCCGGCCTGCCCTGGCTGCGATGCCTGTAAGGCCGTGCGCATCGCCGTCGACGGTTTCGAACTGCGCCCGTCCATGAAGCGGATTCTGAAGGCCAATATGGATCTATCTGCGCGCATGGGACAGCCTACCGCGACCCAGGAACAGTACCGCCTGTTCCAGCGTTATCAGGCGTCGCGCCATTCCGGCGGCGACATGTCCAAGATGGATTACCTGGACTATCAGGCGCTGGTCGAGGACACCCCCATCGACACGGGCCTGATCACCTTCCGTGATGGCGAGGGCACGCTGATGGGGGCCATGCTGGCCGACCGCCTGGGCGACGGACTGTCTGCGGTCTACAGCTATTTCGACCCGGAACAACCGCGCCGGGGCATGGGCACCTACATGATCCTGTGGCTGATCGACGAGGCCAAGCGTCTCGGTCTGCCCTATGTCTACCTGGGGTTCTGGATCGAGGGCTGCAACAAGATGTCCTACAAGGCGCGGTTCCGCCCGCTCGAGGTCCATACAGCGACCGGTTGGCAGAACTTCGACGATTTCACCGCAACGTCCGGAACTTAGTTCCGCCCGCCCAGCCTAGTCCCGCCCGAAGGTGCCCGAGCGCGGGAAGCCCTTGGGCACGACCAGGCCCGATTGCGCCCGCTTGCCTAGCCATTGCTGATATTCCGGCTCCGTACGCTGGCCGCCCGAGCGCCAGGTCAGGCCCTCGGCGAAGCGCATGGTGGTGACGTCGGCCAACCCACCCTTGTTGTAGCGTTGCAGGATCACGCCCTTGCCGCGGCCCATTTCCGGCAGTTCGTCGATGGGGAAGATCAAAAGTTTGCGGTTTTCGCCGACCACGGCGACGGCATCCGCCCCCTCCATCACTTCCGCGATGGCGGCGGCCTCTTCCCCCGTGCCCAGGTTCAGGACCTGTTTGCCGTTTTTGGTCTGGGCCATCAGGTCATCGGACGGCACGATGAAGCCGCGCCCCTTGTCCGACGCCACGACGTATTTCTTGCCGGTCTGGTAGACTTGCAGCCAGATGGGGTCGTGGCCGTTGGGGATATCGACCATCAGACGCACGGGCTCACCGTGGCCGCGCCCGCCCGGCAGCTTATCGCCGGCAAGCGTATAGAATCGCCCGTTGGTGGCGAACACCAGGAACTTGTCCGTGCTTTGCCCGTGGACCATGAACTTCAGGTTGTCGCCGTCCTTGAACTTGACCTCCGTGCCCGGCTCGACATGGCCCTTGAGGGCCCGGATCCAGCCTTTTTCCGACAGCACGACGGTGATCGGCTCCTTCTCGATCATGGCCTCCAGGGGCACCACGACGGCGGTCGGCGGGCCGGCGATTTCCGTGCGCCGCGCGCCGATTTCGGTCTTCTGGCCGAATGCCTTCTTGGTTTCGGCGATCTCGGCGGCGATCGCCTTCCAACGCTCGCCCTCGTCCTTCAGCAGCGCCTTGATCGCCTTGCCTTCCTTGCCCAGGTCTTCGTTCTCGCGGCGGATTTCGATCTCTTCCAGCTTACGCAACTGGCGCAGGCGCATGTCCAGGATCGCGTTTGCCTGGACCTCGGTCAGGTCGAAGCGTTTCATCAGCACGGCTTTGGGCTCGTCCTCTTCGCGGATGATCTTGATGATCTCGTCCAGATTGAGGAACGCGACCAACAGCCCGCCCAGGACCTCCATCCGCCGCTCGATCTTCTCCAGGCGGAAATTCTTGCGCCGGATCAGAACCTTGTGGCGGTGGTCGAGGAACGCCTGCAGGACCTCGCGCAGGGACATCACGCCGGGCGTGTTGTTGGCGTCCAGCACGTTCATGTTCATGTTGAAGCGGATTTCCAGGTCCGTCTCGCGGAACAGGTGCTCCATCAGGGTTTCCGCGTCGACCGTGCGGCTCTTGGGCTCCAGCACGATGCGCACGTCTTCCGTCGATTCATCGCGCACGTCCTGCAGGATCGGCAGCTTTTTGCCGATAATCAGGTCGGCGATGCGCTCGATCAGCTTGGCTTTCTGGATCTGATAGGGAATTTCCGTGATGACGATCTCGTACTGACCGCGCCCCTGATCCTCGACCTGCCATTTGGCGCGCAGGCGGAAGGCTCCCCTGCCCGTGCGGTATGCCTCGACCACAGCGGCGTGGTCCTCGACCAGCACGCCGCCGGTCGGGAAATCGGGCCCGGGGATGAACTCGCACAGCTTGTCGAAGGTCGCGTTGGGAAACTTGATCAGGTGGATCAGCGCGTCACACAGCTCGCCCGCGTTATGCGGCGGGATATTGGTTGCCATGCCGACGGCGATGCCCGTCGATCCATTGGCCAGAAGGTTCGGGAAATTGGCCGGAAGAACGATGGGTTCTTCCTCTTCCCCGTCGTAGGTCGTGCGGAAATCGACCGTGTCCTCGTCGATGCCGTCAAGCAGCGCCGCCGCGATCTCGGTCAGGCGCGATTCCGTGTAACGCATGGCGGCGGGGTTATCGCCGTCGATGTTGCCGAAGTTGCCCTGGCCGTCGACCAGGGGGTAGCGCACGGCGAAATCCTGGGCCAGACGCACCAGAGCGTCATAGATCGCAAGATCGCCGTGGGGGTGATATTTACCCATCACGTCGCCGACGACGCGGGCGCATTTCTTGTAGCCCGTGGCCGGGTCCAGCTTGAGCTGACGCATGGCGTAGAGCAGCCGCCGGTGCACGGGCTTCAAGCCGTCGCGCACATCCGGCAGCGAGCGCGAGACGATGGTCGACAGCGCATAGGCCAGATAACGCTCGCTCAGCGCCTGGGACAGCGGGGTGTCGCGGATTTCGCCGCCGAAGTCGCCGGGCGGGGTGATCGCGGTCATCGCAAGGATTCCTTAGATTGCAGGTTTTCCGCGCATCTGGGACGGAAGGCCGAATTCATGCACCAGATATAGTACATTCAGGGGGTGGGCGGTCAATGCGCCGATGGCGACAAATTGGTTATTTTTTCGCCTGGAAGCGTTCCACCAGGCGATCGCGGGCGGCCAGCCGCCCGGCCCGGCCTTCCAAGGCGTGGCTTTCCAGAAAATAGCCGGTCAGTTTCAGGCCATCGACGACCTCGTCCGGGGTCTCTGCCGCCCCGGGGCCGAGCAGAAACGCCGGTAGGGCCAGCAGACGTCCATGATAGGGCTTGCCGGCGGCGGCCGAGACGGCGCGCCCGGTCTTGGGTGAGACATAAGTCAGGTTTTCCGTCTCTCCCGTGGCGGCGCAGGCGGCGAGATCGAGACCGAATCCCAACTCGCCGAGCACCCCCATTTCCCATTTCACATAGGCCGATCCGACATCGGCATCGTCGAGGACCCCAAACAACGCCGCCAGGCCATGGAAGATGGCGGGATGGTCCTCGCCCTCGGGCAGCAGAGCCTCGGTCACCGCACAGGCGGCGGAGAGCGCGGCAAGGCCGTCCGGGCAGTTCATCAGCGCCGCCGCCGGGGTTTCCAGGACTTCGGTCGTCAGGCTGCCCAGATGTTCCGGCAGGCGGCCGCGCCAATCGAGGGTGACCAGGTTGCCGACCTGCAGGCCGCCGCGCTTGCGCCGTCCCGCCCCGCCCCGCACCAGGCCCGTCTGGCGGCCCCGCGTCTGCGTCAGAGCGCTGACGATCAGCGCACTTTCACCATGCTTGCGGGTCGCCAGGATGTAGCCCTTATCGTGCCATTCCATGGCGGAGCGCCCTACCTGCGCGTTTCAGGCGCAGACGATTGATCCTGATCAGGCATCGAAGTCCAGGCCCCATTCGGCATAGCGTTCACGGTCGTCCTGCCATTTCCCGCGTACCTTGACGTGGATGAACAGATGCACGGGATGGCCCAGCAAATCCTGAAGTTCGGTGCGCGCGGCGGCGCCGATCTGTTTGACCATGGCGCCCTGGCGGCCGAGCACGATGCCCTTCTGGCTGTCGCGTTCGACATAGATGACCTGGCGCACATGGGCTGAGCCATCGGCCTTCTGGGTCCAGTCCTCGGTCTCGACGGTGATCTTGTAGGGCAGTTCCTGATGCAGTTTGAGAAACAGCTTCTCGCGCGTGATCTCGGCCGCCAGCAGGCGCGCCGGCATGTCGGAAATCTCGTCCTCGGGATACAGCCACGGGCCCTCGGGCACGGCAGCGGCGAACACTTTTGCCAGGTCGGAAACGCCGTCGCCCGTGTTGGCCGAGACCATGAAGCAATCGGTGAAGACGCCTGTATCCATTAATTTTTCCGCCAGGGACAGCAGCACCGGCTTGGCCACCAGGTCAATCTTGTTGAGGATCAGATAGGCCTTGCGGTTGCCCAGGATCAGCTTGTCGATGATCGCCTGCGAGCGCTTGTCCACACCGTCCTTGGCGTCGATCAACAGCGCAATGGCGTCGGCATCCTGGGCGCCCGACCAGGCGGCGGCGACCATGGCCCGGTCGAGCCGGCCCTTGGGCTCGAAGATGCCCGGCGTATCGATCAAAATGACCTGCGCCGGCCCTTCGATGAAGATGCCGAGCACGCGGGTCCGCGTCGTCTGCACCTTGGGCGAGACAATGGAGACCTTGGCCCCGACCAAGCGGTTGACCAGGGTCGATTTGCCGACGTTGGGTGCGCCCAGGATGGCAATGAAGCCGGCGCGGGTCTTGGTGTCGTTCATTCGGTCCCCCAGTTGTCCAGCATCGCCGTGGCGGCGGCCTGTTCGGCTTCCTGTTTGGCGTTGCCCGTCCCTGTCTGGTCCGCGCGCCCCGCGACCTGCACCGTGACGATAAAGGTCGGCGCGTGGTCCGGCCCGCTCTGGTCCGTCACCGCATAAACCGGCAGCGGCAAGGCGTCCTTCTGGCAGCGTTCCTGAAGCCGTGTCTTGGCGTCCTTCAGGGGGCCCGTGTGGGCATCGGCCAGGGGTGTCCACATGCGTTTGACGAAACCGGCGGCAACGTCGTATCCCGCGTCCAGGAACAAGGCTCCGATCACGGCCTCGCAAGCATCGGCCAGGATCGACGGGTTGTCCCGCCCGCCGCCAGCTTTTTCACCGGGCGAGAGCGCAAGACAGGACGCCAGGTCCAGGTCGCGGGCCACGGCGGCCAGGGTATCCCTGCGCACCAGGGCGGTGAAGCGATAGCCGAGTTCGCCCTCGCTTTCTTCGGGAAAGCGCTCATAAAGCAACGCCGAGACAGCCAGTCCCAGGACCCGGTCGCCCAGGAATTCCAGGCGCTCGTTTGAATTCAGGCGGTCCATCTGCCCCGAGGCATGCTTGAAGGCCTGTGTGAGAAGGTCAGGATCGCCGAAACGGTGGCCCAGGAGGTCCTGCAGGGCCGAATGGCGCTTGGATGTGCCGCCGCCGCTCATTCAATGCCCTGGAAGATGCGCTCGAAGCGCACCGTCGACGGCCATTGCCAAGGCCGCCACAGGGAGCCTTGGGTTGAGAAGAACAGGAATTCGGCGCGGCCCACGAGGTTTTCCTTGGGAATGAACCCGACGTCGCCGTAGCGGGAATCATTGGAGCGGTCGCGGTTGTCACCCATGGCGAAGAACATGTCGGCAGGCACCTTGTAGACCCGCGTGTTGTCCATCGGGTCGTTGTCGGTTTCCTCCAGGATGAAGTGCTTCACCCCGTTCGGCAGGGTCTCGACAAAGCGCGGCACGCGCCGGGTGGTGCCGAAATCGTCGGTCGAGACGAAATCCTCGACCCGTTCGCGGACAACCGGCGTGCCGTTGATGTGCAGAATTCCGCCCGTCACCTGAATTTCGTCGCCGGGCAGGCCGACGATGCGCTTGATGAAATCGGTCTTGTTGTCGGACGGCAGCTTGAACACCACGACATCGCCGCGGGCCGGTGTGTCCTCGAAGACGCGTCCGGGGATCAGCGGCATGGAGAACGGCAGCGAATGCTTGGAATAGCCGTAGGACAGCTTGGACACGAACAGGTAATCGCCGATCAACAGCGTCGGCAGCATGGAGCCCGACGGGATGTTGAAGGGCTCGTACGCGAAGGTGCGCACGACCAGCGCGATCAAGATCGCGTAGGCGACCGTTTTCAGGGTGTCCCAGAATCCGCCGGGTTTGTCGCCGCTCATATGTTGTTTTTCCGTGAAATGCCTAGGGTGGTGCCTGGAAGGAATGGCTGGGCCGCCGGATGGTTTCGGCGGGCGGATGAAACGCGGGTCGGGCGCAAAGGTCAAGCGCCTTCCTGGCCGGGGACCGCGGAAATGATCACCATGGCGTGGGCCAGGGGGTATTCGTCAGTCTGGGAGACATGAACCTGAGCGACCAGGCCGGGCGGCGTCAATGCATCCAGCCGCGCCTTGGCCCCCCCGGTGATCAACATGTAAGGCTGTCCGGTGGGCAGGTTGGCGACCACCATGTCCTTCCAGAACACGCCCAGGCGGAATCCGGTGCCCAGCGCCTTGGCGCAGGCTTCCTTGGCGGCGAAGCTCTGGGCGAAGGAAGCCGCCGGATTCTGCCGGCGGTAGGCCTTTTTCTGCTCCCCCTCGGCGAACAGGCGGTCGACGAAACGATCCCCGAACCGGTCCAGCGTGCGCTCGATCCGGCGGATGTCGCACAGGTCCGTGCCGATACCGATGATCATGGGCGGGGTGTCATGGTCTGCGGGCGTTTCGGCGGCGTCACGCGGAGCGTTCGCCCAAGGCTTCGGCCCGGGCCTGGTCCATCAGGGCGCGCATACGCTTGATGGCGCTTTCCAGGCCGCCGAAAATCGCCTCGCCGATCAGGAAGTGACCGATGTTCAATTCGGCGATGGTGGCGATCGCCGCCACCGGCCCGACCGTATCGAAGGTCAGGCCGTGCCCGGCATGGCATTCCAGGCCGATGGCCTCGGCATGGATGGCCGCATCCTTGACGCGCTGCAGCTGCGCCGCCTGGGTTGCCGGGCCGGCCTCGCAATAGGCGCCGGTGTGAAGTTCGACCACGGGGGCGCCCAGGGCCTTGGCGGCGTCCAATTGCACGGGGTCCGGTTCGATGAACAGGGAAACGCGGATGCCGGCGGCGTTCAGGGCATCGACATAGGGTTTCAGGGACCCCATCCCGCCGGCGGCGTCCAGGCCGCCCTCGGTCGTCCGTTCCTCGCGCTTTTCCGGCACGATGCAGGCGGCATGCGGCTTGTGACGCAGCGCGATGGCCAGCATTTCCTCCGTCGCCGCCATCTCGAAATTGAGCGGCAGGTCGATCTGGGCCACGAGACGCGCCATGTCGTCGTCGGAAATATGGCGCCGGTCCTCGCGCAGATGGGCGGTGATGCCGTCGGCCCCGGCCTGGGCGGCGGCGCGGGCCGCGCGCACGGGGTCCGGGTGACCGCCACCGCGGGCGTTGCGGATGGTCGCCACGTGGTCGATGTTGACGCCGAGCCTGAGATATCCGGTCATCGTCTTCAAGTCCTTGCCTGCCCTAGCCTTTCGCGCGTTCGACCGAGTTGACGGTAGGCGACGCGCGCAGCGCCGCGATGATGTCGGTGAGGTGCTTGACGTCGCGCACCTCGACATCGATCAGCATGTCGAAGAAGTCGGTCGAACGGTTGATGATCTTGAGGTTGGAGATATTGCCATCGTTCTTGGCGATCATGGTCGACAGATCGCCGAGCGAACCCGGCGCGTTGGCGACGGTGACGTGAACGCGGCCGACATGTAGATCGTGCTGCGCCTCGCCCCGGTCCCAGGCCAGATCGAGCCAGCGTTCCGGCTCGTCGCCGTAGCCTTCCAGGGTGTCGCAGTCGATGGTGTGCACCGTAACGCCCCGGCCCGTGGTGACGATGCCGACGATGCGGTCGCCCGGCAAGGGATGGCAACAGCCGGCGAAATGCATGGCCATGCCGGGGATCAGCCCCTGGATGGGAACGCCGCCACCCTCGCCCTTGTCCTTGCCGCGCTTGCGATTGCGCGCCTCGGACAGTGGCACGACGATGTCGTCGCCCTCCTTCTTCTTGCGCTTGGCCCGGGGGTAGACGGCCTCCAATACCTCGCGGCCGCTCAGGTTGCCAAGACCGACGGCGACGTAAACATCCTCGACCGAAGCCTGGGTCAGCTTTTTCAGGACGCCGGTTAATCCTTTGTCCGTAAGCTCATAATCGGCTTCCTTGAAGCTACGTTGGAGGATGGATCGGCCGAGCTTCTCGTATTCCTCGCGCTCTTGCAGGCGGACGAAGCGGCGGATGCGCGCCCGCGCCTTGCCGGTCACGACAAAGCGCTCCCAGGTCGGATTGGGCGTCTGCGCCTTGGATGTCACGATTTCGACCTGGTCACCGTTCCGCAGTTCCGTGCGCAGCGGCATCATCTTGCCGTTGATCTTGGCGCCGACGCAGTGGTCACCGACCTCGGAATGAACCGCGTAGGCGAAATCGACGGTGGTCGCCCCCCTGGGCAGGTTAATCAGGTCGCCGCGGGGCGTGAAACAGAACACCTGGTCCTGGAACATCTCCATCTTGGAGTGCTCCAACACTTCCTCCGGGTCGGAGGCGTGTTCCAGAATGTCCAACAATTCGCGCAGCCAACGGTACTGGGTGCCGTCCTTGGCCGGGCCGCCCTGCTTGTAGTTCCAATGGGCGGCGACGCCCAGTTCGGCCACTTCGTGCATCACCCTGGTGCGGATCTGCAGTTCGATGCGCTGTTGGTGCGGGCCGAACACGCCGGTATGAAGCGACTGATAGCCGTTCGGCTTCGGCATGGAGATGTAGTCCTTGAACCGCCCCGGCACGACCCGATAGGCGTTATGCGCCACGCCAAGCGCCTTGTAGCAATCCTCGATGCTGTTCACGGTAATGCGGAAGGCCATGATGTCCGAGAGCTGTTCGAACCCGACGTCGTGCTTCTGCATCTTGCGCCAGATCGAATAAGGGGACTTCTCGCGGCCGTTGACCTCGGCCTCGATGCCGTTCTCCGACAGGGTTTCCGACAGTTCGCCGATGATCTTGGGCACCAGTTCCCCGCCTTGTTCGCGCAGGGTATCCAGGCGCTTGACCACGGCGCGGCGCGCTTCCGGGTTGATCTCGGCGAAGGCCAGGTCCTCAAGCTCGGTCTTGATTTCCTGCATACCGATGCGTTCGGCCAGCGGCGCATAGATATCCATGGTTTCCATGGCGATGCGGCGGCGCTTTTCGTCGCTTTTGATGTAATGCAAGGTGCGCATGTTGTGCAGGCGGTCGGCCAGCTTGACCAGCAGCACGCGAATGTCCTCGGACATCGCCAGCACCAGCTTACGGAAGTTTTCCGCCTGCTTGGCGCGGTCCGACTGGAATTCGATGCGGGTCAGCTTGGTCACGCCGTCGACCAGCTGCGCGACCTCGTTGCCGAAGTGGGCGCGGATGTCCTCCAGCGTCGCCACCGTGTCCTCGATGGTGTCGTGCAGCAGGGCCGTTTCGATGGTCGCGCTGTCGACCCGGTAGGAGGTGAGAATCCCCGCGACCTCGATCGGGTGCGAGAAGTACGGATCGCCGGAGGCGCGCTTTTGCGAACCGTGCGCCTTCATGGCGAACACGTAGGCGCCGTTGATCCCGACCTCGTCCGCATTGGGATCATAGGCCTTTACCCGTTCAACAAGTTCGAACTGGCGGATCACGAAGGGGGCGCCTTATCCAGTTAACACCGGGACGCCGCCCTCAGATTGCCGAAACACACGGCACGGCCGCGGCTCCGGTCGGGAATGTGTCATGGACGAGGACTTTAGTCCTCCAGCCCAATCTCCGCATCCTTGAAAACGACGTCTGCCCCCATCGTAGCAGGGTCTGCGCCGTCGTCCACGTCCAAAGTATCGTCGTCGTCATCGTCGTCCGACGCCGAAGCACCGACATTCGCCGACATGGCGGACAGCTGCATGGTTTCCGGAATCGCGGGGTCCAGGTCTTCGATGGATTCCTCCATCTGCACGTACTTCTGCATGCCCTTGATCAGGGATTCCTCGAGTTCCGGCAGGGTGACGGCTTCCTCGGCAATTTCACGCAGGGCAACGACCGGGTTCTTGTCGTTGTCGCGATCGATGGCCAGGGGCGCGCCGGCCGAAATGTGGCGGGCACGCTGCGCCGCGAGCATGACGAGCTCGAAGCGGTTGGGGATTTTCAGAACGCAATCTTCGACCGTAACGCGGGCCATGCGGAACCTCCGGGGTCGGAATGTCAGGAATATGGGGCGCCAATCATTGGCAAGGCTGTGGGTTATATGCCGAGGTGCCGGGATTTTCAAGCCTTTCGGCGAATTATTCGGGGGTCTGCCATTCGGTGCCCAGATAGCCCCCGGCATCGGCCAAGGGGCGAATTTCCTGGTCCGCCGGCAGTTCGGCGCAGAGCGCTTCGATCGTGCGGCCCAGCACGGGATGGCGCCAGCCGGGGGCCACGTCGCGGATCGGCAGCAAGGCGAAGGCGCGCGTATGTAGACGCGGATGCGGCACGTCCAGATCGCCCATCAACACCCGGTCACCGAAGGTCAGAAGATCGAGATCCAGAATGCGCGCGGCGTTGCGTTCGCTGCGTTGCCGCCCGAACCGGGTTTCGATGTCCAGCAAAACCGCCATCAGGGCATCCGGCGTCAGGTCCGTAGCCACGGCGACGGCGCCGTTGACGAACCAGGGCTGGTCGGAAACGGGCACGGGGGCGGTTTCATACCATCCGGCATGGGCCGTGATCGCGACCCCGGGGTGTTGTGAAAGAACCTGCAATGCGGCCCCGCAGGTGGCGCGCGGCGGCCCGAATTCCGCAGTCGGCAGGTTGCCGCCGACGCCGATGACGACGGGCCCGCTCACGCCGGAAACCCTGGGCCGGCGGGCGTTGAATCCTTGTGCTCGGGGGCAATGGGGCTTAAGTGTTTCATGATTGGCACTGTGTAAAAATTTAACGCTTTGATTTCACCAAGGGATTGATGGAAATGAATTTTTATCCTGAAGAACGCGTCGCCCTGTTCATCGACGGCTCCAACCTTTACGCCGCCGCAAGGGCCCTCAACTTCGACATCGATTACAAGCGCCTGTTGGCCGTGTTCTCGGGAAAATGTCGCTTGGTGCGGGCCTTCTACTACACGGCCATGGTCGAGGACCAGGAGTATTCACCGATCCGCCCTCTCGTCGACTGGCTGGATTACAACGGCTACACCATGGTTACCAAACCGACGAAGGAATTCACGGATTCCACCGGTCGGCGCAAGATCAAAGGCAATATGGACATCGAATTGGCCATCGACGTGTTGGAAATGGCCGACAAACTGGACCATGTGGTGTTGTTTTCCGGCGACGGTGATTTTCGTCGGCTGGTCGATGCCGTGCAGCGCAAGGGCTGTCGGGTCACCGTCGTGTCCACCGTGCGTTCTCAGCCGCCCATGGTTGCCGATGAACTGCGCCGCCAGGCCGATATCTTCATCGAACTGCAAAGCCTGCAATCGGCCATCCAGCGCGCCGGCGGTCCGTCCAACAACGCCCAGCCCGACGATGATGACGATTATGATGACGAGGACGATTACGACGACGATGAAGGCGAGGCCGAGGTCGAAGTCGTCTAAGCCGCATGCCCGCCGCGTTCCAGAATCCGCCCCGCGACTGTGCGAAATGCCCCAGATTGGCCGGCTTTCGCGCCGATAACCGCGCCGCCTTTCCCGATTGGCACAATGCCCCCGTCCCTGCTTTCGGGCCGCTTGATGCGCGGCTTCTGATCGTCGGATTGGCCCCCGGGCTGCGCGGCGCCAACCGCACGGCGCGGCCGTTCACCGGGGATTACGCCGGCGATCTGCTGTACCCCACGCTGGGCGAATTCGGCTGGACCGAAGGCACCTATGGCGCCGCGCCGGACGACGGGCTGCGCCTCAAGGGCTGCCGCATCACCAACGCCGTGCGCTGCGTACCGCCGGAAAACAAGCCAACGGGGGCCGAATGCAAAGCCTGCCGCCCCTATCTCGCGGATGAAATCGCGGCCATGCCCAACCTGCGGGTGATCCTGGCCCTGGGCGGCGTTGCCCATGCCAACGTGCTGACGACACTGGACGAGCGGAAAAAGGATTTCCCCTTCGGCCACGGCAACCGCCATGTCCTGACCTCGGGTCGGCGGTTGATCGACAGCTACCATTGCTCGCGCTACAACACCAACACCGGCCGCCTGACCCCGGACATGTTCCGCGATGTCTTTGCCGCCATCGCGGATCTGATGGCGGCCTGACCCGTCATTCATCCCCCCGGAACAAGGGCTTGGCGGCAAGCATCTGTTCGGGTTATCGTTTTTTAGGCGGCCCCGTCAGCGGGAACGCCGGTGCGAACGGAGGGTCGGGATGGCCGCGGAGATCGTCAACTTACGCCAATACCGTAAGGAAAAGCAGCGCCAGGAGCGTGAACGGACCGCGGAACAGAACCGGGCCCGTTTCGGCCGCGATAAGACGCAGCGGCGAAAAGACGAGACGGACCGCCGCCGCCGCGACCAAGACCTGGACGGCAAGCAAATCGATCCCGAAAGCGACAAGCCCGCGGGCTGACGATCACGAGGTGGCCGCAACGACCTAGTGGTTGTGGGTTTCTTCCGGTTCCAACAGCCGGTGCAGGTGAACGATCACGTATTTCATGTTGGCGTCATCGACATGGGCCTGCGACGCGCCGCGCCAAGCGGTCAATGCCTTGGCATAGCTGGGATAGATGCCGACGATTTCCAGATTATCCGGATCGACGAAATCCTGGCCCTGGGGGTCGGTTACCTTGCCCCCGAACACGAGATGCAGAAGCGCATTCGACATGGTTAGTCCCTTTTCGTTGTTTCGGCTGCCTCTGAATGTCTCCTCACGGATTGTTCATCCGCGGACCAACTGTTATTCCGCCGCATTCACTGGCGGTCGGTGGATTTTGCCCTAAACTAGGGCCAATCCCGCGGACGGGCAATACACCCTACGTCCAGTCCCGCCGCTCCGCGTTTGCGCGCCGGGCACCGCGGCTACCGAAACCACTGAAAGGTCTGCAACGACAATGATCGACCTCTATTCCTGGCCCACGCCCAACGGGCACAAAGTTCATATCATGCTCGAGGAAACCGGGCTTGCGTACAACGTGCATCCCATCAACATCCAAAAGGGTGACCAGTTCCAGCCGGAATTCCTGAAGGTTTCACCGAACAACCGCATCCCGGCGATCATCGACCAGGACGGCCCCGGCGGAAAGCCCTACTCCCTGTTCGAAAGCGGCGCCATCCTGATCTATCTGGCCGAGAAAACCGGCAAGTTCCTGCCGACCGACCCCACGGCCAAGTACGACACCCTGCAATGGCTGATGTGGCAGATGGGCGGCATCGGCCCGATGTTCGGGCAAGCCCACCATTTTCGCGGCTATGCGCCGGTCGATATCCCCTACGCCGTCGATCGTTACACCAAGGAAGCCGGGCGTCTGTACGGCATTCTCGACAAGCGTTTGGGGGAATCGGCTTACCTTGCCGGTCCCAACTACACGATCGCCGATATCGCAACCTTCCCCTGGACCCGGTCCATCGACCGCCAGGGCCACTCCCTTGACGATTTCCCCAACGTGAAGCGCTGGTCCGATGCCATCAACGCGCGGCCCGGGGTCGCCAAGGGTGTCACTGTGCTGGAAGACGTGCGCGGCGAGCGCAAGCCCCTATCCGACGAGGAACGGGCGGTGATGTTCGGCGACAAGCAGTTCGCGAAACGCTGATTATCCGGATTCGAGGCCGCGCTGGGTGGACGCCCGGCGCGGCCGTCCGGCTGGCCGCGCCGGGCGTTTATCGCGACGCCGCACCACGCGTCAGGTTCAACTCGGTTTGACGAATTTCAAGGCGGCCGTCAGTCTCGGATGAGACCGGTAACTCGTCGCCCGGTGCCATAGTTCACCATCGAATATGACCAGTCTTCCCGGCCTGGGCGGCAACCCTTGAATCAGGTTGTTGACGATGAACTGCGTTTCGCCGCCTTCATCGACATCGTATTGGGGGGTGATGTAAAACAGGCAGGTATAGACATGGCCATCCTGGTGAAAGTACGGACGGTCGTTCGGCAGGAACAAATTTACGTAAGCACGCTGTAATTCCAGGCCATTCAAACGGTCGAATGCAGATTTCGCGACACCAGCCAAAAAATTGAAAACATCAGGATTTTCCAGTTCAAATATCATCCCTACCGGCTCTAATTCCGGTCTGTCTCTTTCTCCGTATTCAAATTTACTGCCATGTAAAAAGAGATCATAAAGTTCTTTATTCTGTTTTTCTGTGATTAAGTCATCGTACGGAGAAATCATTTTTCCCTCTATTTAAGCTGCGCTGTGTATATGGCTGGGAAGTGGCTTTCAAAATGGGCAGGCCAAAATGGGCAGGAACGATATCTTTCCCGAAAAACTTATTCAACCGATCCCCGCTATTAGCCGGTGTGGCCAATCGGGCTGACCCGCCAATCTGTTCAGCCAAGGGCCGTCACCCGTAGCGCTGTTGTTTCCAGGGATCGCCCAGATTGTGATAGCCCCGGGTTTCCCAGTAGCCCGGGGCGTCCTTTTCCAGGAAGGTGATCTGACGCAGCCATTTGGCGCTTTTCCAGAAGTAGAGCGACGGCACCACCGCCCGCGCCGGGCCGCCGTGGTCGCGCGCCAACGCCTCGCCGCCCCAGGAATGGGCGATCAGTGACGTGTCGGCCAGGAAATGGTCGAGCGGCAGGTTGGTGGTATAGCCGTCGTGGCTGTGCAACACGGCGAAGGCCGCGCCGTCGCGAAGGCCCGCCGCCTCGGCCAAGGTCCGCACGGCGACACCCTGCCAGCGGTTGTCGTACTTGGACCAGGACGTGACGCAATGAATGTCAGTGGTCAGATCGGCCTGTGGCAGGGCCATGAACTGTGCCCAGGATAAGGTTAAAGGCCGCTCAACCGCTCCTAATACCTTCATTTCCCACTGATCGGTCGGCACCAGGGGCCGGTGGCCCAGGTCGAGGACGGGCCAGTCCTTGGCGAGGTGCTGGCCCGGCGGCAGGCGCCCGCCGCCATCCAAACGCCTCGTGGGCAGGTGTTTGTCCCGCGCCCATTGTTCCTTGGTCTGGGTCAGTTTGGTTTCCGGCGGCGGCGCGGTTAGCGACGCGTCTTTTTCCGCCTGGGCCTTCATGTCACCCAACAGCGAGCCGTTGCGCCCGGCGAACAAGTCTTTGAAGCGGTCGTCGTCACCGCCGGTCATGGGGCTTAACCCTTGTCGCGCATCAGGCGCGCCTTTTGTCGGCCCCAGTCGCGGGCCTTGGTGGTTTCGCGCTTATCGTACTGATGCTTGCCTTCGGCCAGGGCCAGTTGAACCTTGGCCAGGCCGCGCTTGTTGAAATAGATGGCGAGCGGCACCAGGGCCATGCCCTTGCGGTTGACCGCCCCCGACAGGCGCGCAATCTCGCGCCGGTGCAACAGCATCTTGCGCTTGCGCTTGGGCTCGTGATTGTTGGGGCCCGCTTGCTCGTACCGGGGGATGTCGGCGTTATAGAGGTACAATTCGCCGTCCTCGTCCGCCGCATAGGCGTCGACCAGGGATCCGCGGCCCAGGCGCAGGGACTTGACCTCGGTCCCGGTCAGCATCAGGCCGGCCTCGACATCCTCAAGAATGAAGTAGTTGTGCCGCGCCTTGCGGTTCTGGGCCACCACGTTGCCGGGCGGCCCCTTTTTCTTTTTCGTGGCCATAAGGGGGAACCTTTATGCGCCCAGGGGCGCGGTCAGTTGAGCAGTCCGGCCGTAACCATGGCGTCATGCACCCGGGCCTTGCTCGTCTCGGCGATCTCGCAGATCGGCAGACGGGTTTCCGCCGAACACTTGCCGAGCAGCGAGGCCGCGTATTTCACCGGGCCGGGGCTGGTTTCGCAGAACAGGGCATTGTGCACGGGCGTCAGGCGGTCCTGCAGGTCCATGACCTTGGCCATGTCGCCTTCGCGCCAGGCGCGCTGCATGTCGGCGCACATTCGGGGTGCGATGTTGGCCGTCACGGAAATGCAGCCGTGGCCGCCTGCCGCCATGAAGGGGATCGCGGTGCCGTCCTCGCCGGACATCTGGCAGAAATCCTTCTTGATCGCGAGCCGCGTGTTGATGGGACGCGCCAGATCCTGGGTCGCGTCCTTGACGCCGACGATGTTCGGCAGTTCCGCCAGCCGCGCCATGGTGGCGACGGACATGTCGACGATGGACCGGCCGGGAATGTTGTAGATGATGATCGGCAGGCCGCCTTCGTCGTGGATGGTCTTGTAGTGAAGGTAAAGGCCTTCCTGGGTCGGCTTATTGTAATAGGGCGTGACGACCAGCGCCGCATCGGCCCCGGCGGCCTTGGCGTGCTTGGTCAACTCGACCGCTTCCTTGGTCGAGTTGGAGCCCGCGCCGGCGATCACGGGCACGCGGCCGTCGGCGGCCTCGATGCACCATTCGGTGACCTGCATGTGCTCCTCGTGGCTGAGGGTGGGTGACTCGCCGGTCGTGCCGCAGGGCACCAGGCCGTCCGTGCCTTCGGAGATCTGCCAATCAACGAAGTTCTTGAAAGCCGATTCGTCCACCACTCCATCCTTGAAGGGGGTAATCAGCGCAGGGAAAGAGCCCTTGAACATCGTTCACTCCTCGGTATCGTGCGGGGCCAGGGGATTGAGCGGACCATAGCCCTGACCGGCTTCGGCGGCAAGCGCGGACCGCCGCCGGACGGACCATGTTTCTGTCACGATTGCGTCGCTTGTTGCCAAGGTCCCGAAATCGTATCATCGCGGCCATGATGCGGCAGATTGCCACGCAATCCGTGATCGGGCCGCCAAGACGAGGAGGCCGAGCGCCATCGGGGGTATTCCGGTGGGTGTGTGCCTTTTGCGTCCTTGTCGGGCTGATCATCGGTGCCCAGGCGCAAGCGGGAACGAAGGCTGGCGGCGCGCCCGGGCCCGTCAATTCGCGCGACCTCGCCATCATGACCAAGGCCTTCAATGCCATGGACCAGGGTAAATGGTCCGAGGTCAAATCCCTGGAATCCAAAACCAAGGATCCTCTCGCCCGCAAATTGATTCAATGGGGGCGGTTGGCATCCTACAGCGGCCCGGCTGAATTCGACGAATTGTCGGCCTTCCTCTACAACAATCCGCAATGGCCCCGATCCTGGCGCATCAACGCCAAGGCCGAGGCACGCCTGTCGGCGACGGAGGCCGACGACGTGGTTCTGGCCTGGTTCACGGGGCGGCAACCGGTCACGGCGCTGGGCAAGGCACGCTATGCCGTTGCGTTGCTCAACCGCGGCGACAACAAGGACGAAGACCGGGCCACCGCCATGCTGCGCGATGCCTGGATCAACGGCGATTTTTCCAAGGCCGACGAAAAACACTTCATGGGCCGCCACGGCAAGCGCCTGCGCACGTCGGATCATATCGCGCGCCTGGACCGCCTGTTGTGGGAAGGCCGTTATTGGGCCGTGCGCCGCCATCTGTGGCGCGTGCCCAAGGCCTATCAGAAGCTCGGCCTGGCGCGTATTTCCCTGCGCCGCCAGATGGGCAACGTGGACGCCTTGGTCGCCAAAGTGCCGGACAACCTGCAGCGCGACCCGGGACTGATCTACGAGCGGCTGCGCTGGCGGCGCAAGAAAAGCCTGGATTCCGCGATCGACCTCGTGCGCTATCTGCCGGGCGATCAACCCCATCCAGAACTGTGGTGGGAGGAGCGCTCGACCCTGGTGCGCCGGGCCCTGCGCAAGGGCTTCATCACCGATGCCTACCGTATCGCCCGCAATCACGGACTCAGCGAAGGGGCCGACTATGCCGAAGCCGAATGGCTGGCCGGCTGGGTCGCCCTGCGTTTTTTGAACGAACCCAAGGTGGCGCTTCAGCATTTCCAGCGCATGTACGCCCGGGTCAATTATCCCGTCTCCCTGTCGCGTGGGGCCTATTGGATCGCGCGCAGCTATGAGGACCTGAAGCAGCCGCAGCGTGCCATCGAATGGTTCGCCCGTGCCGCCCTTCACCCGACGGCTTATTACGGGCAACTGTCGTTGTCTCGCGTCGACCCGGCGGCGGTGCTGCGCCTGCCGCCCGATCCGGAACCGGATGCGGACTTGGTCCGACAGTTCCAATCCCATGAACTGACCCGTGCGTTCCGCGCCCTATCCGCCGCCGGGGCCGACGTCACGCTGCGTGTTGTGTTGGAAACTTTGCTGGACCGGGCCGACGAGAATCCGGGCTGGCGCGTGCTGACCGCCGATCTGGCGGCGGAGGCCGAACGCCGCGACCTTGCCGTGCGGGTCGCCAAGCAGTCTCTGCGCGACGGCTTGATGTTGGCCAATCACGGCTATCCCGCGATCACCCTGCCCCGCCTGCCGACGAAATGGAACCTGCCGCCCCTGGAAGCGGCTCTGGTGCTGGGCATGATCCGCCAGGAAAGCGCCTTTCGCGGCAATGCCGTCAGCCGTGCCAGCGCCCAGGGCCTGATGCAGCTGATGCCGGCCACGGCCAAGGTGGTGGCGACACGCCGGGGCCTGCCGTTCTCGCGCGCCCGCCTGATCACGGATGCCGGCTACAACCTGACCCTGGGCCAGACCTATCTGGCCGGGCTGATCACGGAATTCGACGGCTCCTATGTGCTGTCGGTCGCCGGCTACAACGCCGGCCCCCATCGGGTGCGTCGCTGGCTCAAGGAATACGGCGATCCCCGGCAGAAGGACGTGGACGTCATCGACTGGGTCGAAATGATCCCCTTCGACGAAACCCGCGACTATGTGCAGCGGGTGATGGAGAATTTGCACGTCTACCGTTCGCGCCTGTCGGGCACCGAAGTCGCCTTCGCCCCCCATGTCGATCTGGCGCGCTGAACCGTCACAGGTAGAAAATCCGATCACCCGTCCCATTCACCGGATAGTGACCCGCAATCAAGTCGCCTGTTGTTGACCCGCTTTCCGGCGCCGCTCATAACGGCGGGACCACACGAGGGATCGTGGACACGGATTTTCGGAGGATTTGAGACATGGCGCACGACCAACTGACCGATATCGGGGCCTGCGTGTTCGACGCCTATGGCACCCTGTTCGACGTCGCCGCGGCAGCAGCCCATTGCAAGGACGACCTGGGCGACAACATGGTGCCGCTCGCCACCCTGTGGCGCGACAAGCAGCTGTCCTATTCCTGGCTGCGCTCGCTCATGGGCGAATATGTGGAATTCTGGCAAGTGACGCAGGATGGTCTCGATTACTCCCTGGCGGCCCTTGGTCTCGACGGCGATCCCACCTTGCGCCAGAAGCTCTTGGATCTGTATTTCAAGCTTGATGCCTATCCCGAGGTGAAGGGTGTCCTGACCAAGCTGAAGGCCGCCGGGTTAAAGACCGCAATCCTGTCCAACGGCTCGCCCGACATGCTGGACGCGGCCGTCAGCAACGCCGGCATCGGTGACGTATTGGACGATGTGCAATCGGTCGCGGACGTGGGAATCTTCAAGCCCCATCCCAGCGTCTATCAAATGTCCGTCGACCGCCTGGGCGTCGAGGCTGGCCGCATCTGCTTCATGTCGTCCAATGCCTGGGACGCGGCGGCGGCGGCCAACTTTGGCTTCAACGTCGTCTGGGTCAACCGCTTCAAACAGCCGCCGGAACGCCTGCCGGGCAAGATCGTCACGCAGCTCGACAATCTGAGCGGCCTGCCCGAGCTTCTCGGCCTATAACCACACATGACGGATGCGGGCTTTACCGAACATCGGTTCACGGCCCGCGACGGGCTTGAACTCTATTACCGCGACTATGCCCCTGCAGGGTACGGCCCAGACCATTGTCCGGCCGTGCTCTGCCTGCCAGGATTGACCCGCAATTCCAAGGATTTCCATCAGCCGGCCCTGCGCCTGCAAGGCCTGGGCTGGCGCGTCGTCTGCCCGGACATGCGCGGACGCGGACGCTCGCCTTATGATCCGGACCCGGCCAACTATCGGGTGGAAACCTATCTGGACGACATGCGCAATCTTCTGGCCGTGCTGGGCCTGCATCGGGTGGTGGCGATCGGCACCTCCATGGGCGGGATCATGGCCATGGCCATGGCGGCGGCCATACCGACGATGCTGGCGGGGGTGGTGTTGAACGACGTCGGTGCGGTGGTGCCGGCCGCCCCCCTGAAGCCGATCATCGACAGCATGCGGGGGCGCGGCAGCTTCGCGACCTGGGATCAGGCCGTGTTCGCTCTGCGCCACGGGTTTCCTGATCTTCCCGCCGACACGGACGCGGAATGGATGGATCTGGCGCAGGCCACCTTCGTCGAAGGGCCCGACGGCCGCATCCACCGCGACTGGGACCTGGATATCGTCAAGCCGCTGCTCGCCCTGCCCCCCGGCGACACGGACCTGTGGCCGTATTTTCGCGCCCTTAAACAGGTGCCGACGGGGGTTGTCCGGGGGGCGAAGTCGGATATTCTGAGCGACGAGATTCTAACTGCGATGATCCACGAGCGACCCGGGCTGATCCATGCCACAGTGCCGAACGTGGGCCACCCGCCCAACCTTCGCGAACAACCATCCAAGGAAGTCATCGATGCCGTCCTCGCCCGCGTCTGAAGTGCTGACATTTGCCGATATCGAAAGCGCCGCCGAAGTCCTGAAGGGTATTGCCGTCGTCACCCCAGTGCTGGAAAGCCCGCTGCTCAATGCGGCGCTGGGCTTTCGCCTGCGCATTAAGGCGGAGCCGCTGCAGATCACCGGATCGTTTAAATTTCGCGGTGCCTACAACGCCATTTCCCGCATCCCCCAGGACAAGCGCGCAGCCGGGGTGGTCGCCTTTTCCTCGGGCAACCATGCCCAGGGCGTGGCGGCGGCGTCCTCCATGCTGGGCCTGCCGTCGGTCATTTTGATGCCCAAGGACGCACCCAAGACCAAGATCGAGTTAACCCAGGCCTGGGGCGCGGAGGTCGTGACCTTCGACCGCTTCACGGAAAGCCGCGAGGAACTGGGCGCCAGGTTGCGCGAAGAACGGGGCGCCCCCCTGATCAAACCCTACGACGACCCTTTGATCATGGCCGGCCAAGGTACCCTGGCGGCCGAGGCCGTGCGGACCTGCGCCGCCGAGGGCTGGGCGCCCGATATCTTCATCAGCCCCTGCGGCGGTGGTGGGCTGATCGCCGGCTGTTCGACATCGGTGCGCGCTCTGTCGCCGGAAACGGCCATCTATTCAGCCGAACCGGCGGGCTTTGATGACACGGCGCGGTCACTGACCGCGCATGAGCGCCTTGCCAACGATCCGGCCGCGCGCTCCATCTGCGACGCGCTGCTGGCGCCGGAACCGGGGAAACTGACCTTCACCGTCAATGCCGAACGCCTGACTGGCGGGCTCTGCGTCACCGACGACGAGGCGATGACCGCCATGGCGGTCGCCTTCAAGTATCTGAAATTGGTGGTGGAACCGGGGGGCGCCGTGGCCTTGGCCGCCGCGATCACCGGCAAGGTCGACTGTAAGGGCAAGAACGTGCTGGTCGTCTGTTCCGGCGGCAATGCGGACGCGGAAATTTACGCGGAAGCCCTCAAGCGGCCCCTGCCGTTCTAAAAACGGAAAAAGTGCGGTCGGGTCCCGACGCCGTCTTCGATGCCTTATTCGGCGGCGGCGGGTGCAGTTTTGGGCGCGGACGCGGAGGCGATGGTCTGGCGGACGGCATCGACATCCTTCTTTTCGACCAGGCGCTTGCAGTGACCTTCCAGGAAGGCCCCGTTTTCGATCGCCAGATCTTCG
>CAXAVJ010000024.1:0-46409 GCA_963972065.1 uncultured Rhodospirillaceae bacterium | reverse complement strand
GCCCCCCATGGCCCGAAGTTTTTTGAGTAGATCGACGGCGTCCCCCGCCATGGATGAAGACCCAAATGCCATTTTGCGCGTCCGTTTCGTTCCTTGCGGGGCCGCTTTAAATACTGCCCTTCGCGACCGTCCCAGCGGTCAAAAGTTTGTCCACGTGATAACCCTGAAACAAATTGATGCCAAGGCTCTGGCCGATAGTGACGGCCTGTCCGTCATCGACATGGGCCAGCACCATGACCGTCCCGCCCTCCTGCATGGTGCGGATATCGTCTTTCGCCTGAAGATACGACTCCTCGGCGTCGCCCCGCCACATGACCTTGGCCATCTTGACCTTCAGGCGGTGCAGGTTGACCACGCCCAGTGTTTCCGGCAGCACGTTGTCGATGGCCACGGTGCCGCCCTTCTTGTGGATCAGCTCGCAGGCGGTCTGAAACTGGCTGAAATGCTGGAACATATTGTCCTGACGGAACTCGATGACCACGCCGGCCAAGCCGCCGTCACCCCCCTCGTGCAGGAAGTGATCAAAGGCGTTGGTGAACACGGTTTCCACATTCATGTTCAGTGATGCCTTGCTTCTGTCGCTGGCAATCGCGCCGATGCAGTACAATAGCGCCTGATCGAAGGTCAGGGTCAGCTGGTTGAACACGTTGCCGGTGCCACGGATATCAACCCCGCGCAGGATCGACTGCTTCAACAGGTCGACGCCGACATAATATTCGGTCATCACCGGCTGTACCGGTTTGCCCGGCACGATCCGGGCCGCGCTCTGCGAGCGGATGTAACGCTTGCCGAATTCGCGCGGGCCCAGCTTGCGCAGCGCGTCACGCAGCTTCTGGATGTCCTGCATGTTGAGCGGCCGTTCGCCGTTTTCGTCGCTGGCGGTCTCGCGGCGGCGATCGCCATAGGCGTCCAGAAACCGCTTGGCCGCGTCCAGGCGCGCGCCCAGATCGATAGGCCGGATCAGGCGGGCCTGGTCAATCTTGGAAAAATGTTCCGGCAGGTGCTGCTGGATGACCCGCATGATATCGACCTTGAGGTCCATCATCGCTTCCATGCGGTTGAATTCGGCGAGCTTGATCAGGATCGCCGTGTCCAGGTCGGACAGCTTGTACACATGTCCGCCGCGGGAATGGACGAAGGTGAGGAAGGCGCCCTCAAGCGCCTGCTGCACGCCAGCCTGCTGGTCGGGCATGCCAAGCGTGGTGAAGGATACCAGCAGCAGATGATTGACGTCGGATTCAGCCGCCGACCAATGGTCCAACGTTTCCATCAGGTCGTGAATCGTGCCGATCTTGCCGCCGGGATCGCCGTTTGCGCCCGCATTCAGGGTTTCCACGGTCCGCCTCCTCTGCGGGCATCCGCCGGTCCCCGTCCGGCAGCGCCGAGAGGCAGTATAGCCTTAAAATAAAAGCCTTCGCCAACAAGGCTTTAGTTATAGGTACCGGACCTGTCGTCCGGAGCCGTCAACCGCCGTCGCTTGGCAGCGGCAGAGAGACGGTCACCCGCAGTCCCCGCGGCGTCAGATTTTCCAGTCGAATGTCGCCGCCATGGGCGCGCACGATGTTGCGGGTGATCGCCAGACCCAACCCAACCCCGCCCGTTTCATGGCTGCGCGAGGTTTCCAGCCGGGTGAAGGGTTCGAACACACTGTCCTGGTCGGCTTCGGCAATTCCGGGGCCGTCGTCTTCGACCGTGATCAGGATTTCTCCGCTCCCCAGGCGCGCAGACAAACGCGCCCGCCCACCGTAATGAACCGCGTTCTGGGCCAGGTTGCGAATTGCCCGCTTAATCGCCGTCGGCTGGCAGGTCATGACGGCCGGCCCCGTCGGCTGAAAAGTCACGTCGAGCCCCATGTCGCCGAGTTCCTGGGCCACGTCACCGCACAGCGCCGCGATGTCCGTGGGCGCCGTCTGCCCCCCCGCCTGCTCGTCGCGGGCGAAGGCAAGCGTCGCCTCGGTGATGCGTTCCATCTCGTCCAGGATGTTGAGGATCTTCTGCTTGTTCTCCGCATCGTCTGTGATGAATTCGGCGCGCAGGCGCAGCGACGTCAGCGGCGTGCGCAGGTCATGGCTGATGGCGGCCAGCATGCGCGTGCGGTCGGCGACGAAGCGGTGCAGGCGTTCCTGCATGGTGTTGAAGGCGGCGGTCGTGCGGCGGATTTCGCCGGGCCCCCGGGGCGTCAGCGGCGGCGGCACGTCGCCGCGGCCAAGCGCATCGGCGGCGGCCGCCAGTTCGCGCAGCGGACGGGTCAGGCGCCGCACGATCAGGAAGCTGACGGCGGACACGGCCAGCACCATCAGCGCCATGGCGATCAGGGCGCGGATGCCCCACACACGGGGTGGCGGGGCGGCCCATTCCCCGTTCAGCCATTCACCGCCACCCAATGACACGGACAGCGCCAGGCCCACGGGGCGATGGGGCGGGGCATCCGCATCCGCCGCGGGCGACGTGGCGGTTTTGGCGTCCTCTCCATGCCACTTACGGTGCAGTCGGTGAATGAACGGGGGCATGGACAGCAGCCGGTGGTCGTCGTGATCGGCGACCATGATGAGAATCCGCCGCCGATCGTCGTCGCCCAGGCGGTCTGACAGGGAGCGGACATAATCATTATCGACCACCTCCGCCCGATCCGCCGGCACGGCATTGGTCGGCGCGATCCAGAACCGAACGCGGGTCGAGGTCGCCGCCGTCAAGATCGTCTCGGTCAGGGCCGCGTCGCGTTGCGTCCCCAGGCGGTCGAGCATCTGCACCAACGACGCCGCGCGCTGCATCACCTGTTCGCGTCGCGCGTTGGCAATATCCTCGCGGCGTTCCGACGTGAACACGACGAAGCTGACGACCTGGGCAACGGTGATCGCGACCAACAAGGACGCAATCAGCTGCGCCGCCAGGGACCGCGGCCAAGGCAATCTGAACGACCGCGCCGTCATGGCCGGACAATGTCGACAGGGGCGGCAAAGCTGTATCCGCCGCCCCAATGGGTCTTGATGTATTCGGGATTGCGCGCGTCGCGTTCAACCTTCTTGCGCAGGCGGCTGACCTGATTGTCGATGGCGCGGTCGAACAACTGCGCCGTGCGCCCGCGGGTCAGGTCCAACAACTGGTCGCGATTCAGAACCCGGCCCGGATGGCGCACGAACACCCCCAACAGAAGGCTTTCCCCCGTCGACAGGGCGATGGGATCGCCCCCGGGGCCGCTCAACACCTGGGCGCCCGGGTCGAAGGTCCAGGGGCCGAAGCGATAGCAGGTGCCCGGCGCCTCGGCCTCGACCGGCGGCATGGCGCCGGCGCGGCGCAGCACCGCCTTGATGCGGGCCAGCAGTTCACGCGGATTGAACGGCTTGGTCACGTAATCGTCGGCGCCCATCTCCAAGCCGATGATGCGGTCCGTATCGTCGGCCATGGCGGTCAGCAAAATCACCGGCAGGGATGTGGTGGCGCGCAAGTGACGGCACAGCGACAGACCGTCCTCGCCCGGCATCATAATGTCCAGAACCACCAGGTCGATGGCGCTGCTATCCAACACCTGACGCGCCGATTGGGCGCGGTCGGCCGTGGTCACCCGATAGCCGTGCTCTTTCAGATAGCGCGCCAGGGCGTCCCGGATGTCCGGATGGTCGTCGACGACCAGGATGTGTTCGCTGTCAGCCATGATCTCATTCTTTCCAGGACGCCACTATGCCAAAGGCCCGCGGGGCGGCGGGCAAAAATTTGTAACCAACTGTGTCACCCTGCCAACCCGCCACGTTTTGCGACAATAGCCGCGTTTTCCGCCATATTTGAGCGACGTTTGCAGGGTCTCTTGGGGGCATCGAAAGCCACGAAACAAGGAGACAATCGATGGCACGCACCCACCGTATGAAGACCCACACCAAGATCGTCCTCGGCGCCCTGGTCGCGGCCATGGCAATCGGCACCACCGCCGTCGCGGTCCAAGCCGGTTCCCGTGGTCACCACGGCAAATCCTTCGACCGTGCCGAACACCTGTTCGAACGCTATGACACCAACCAGGACGGCAAGATCACCAAGGACGAGATCGCATCCGCCCGCAAGGCGTCCATCACCAAGTACGATGCCGACAAGAATGGTCAGTTGTCGCTGGACGAATTCCAGGGCCTGTTCAACGAGATCATGCGTCATCGCATGGTCCGCATGTTCCAGAAACTTGACCGTGACGGCGACGCCAAGGTTTCGGAAGCCGAGATCGCCCGCCGGGTCGACCGCATGATGGCGCACCTCGACCGGAACGACGACGGCGAGATCGAACGCGGCGAACTGAAGCGTAAGCACAAGGGTCATGATCGTGACCACGACCGCGACGAACGCGGCCATCACGGCGAGCGCAGATAACCTTCCCCAGCCGCCGCCCGCCCCAGCGGCGGCACCATGGAAACGCCGCGTCCCCACCAAAAGGGCGCGGCGTTTTCTGTGCGCTTAATCCGAATCCATCCAGATCGTGAACGGCCCGTCGTTGGTCAGGGTCACCCGCATGTGCGACCGGAACCGGCCGGTCGCCACATCGACGCCTTCGGCCTTGAGATGATCCACGAAGGCGAGATACAGGCGTTCCGCCGTTTGCGGATCGGCGGCCCCCGAAAACCCGGGACGATTACCCCGCTTCCAATCGGCGGCCAGGGTGAACTGGCTGATTACCAGGGCCTGGCCGCCCACGTCCTGGATGGACAGGTTGGTCTTGCCGTCCGCATCCTCGAACATCCGCATGTTGGCGACCTTGCGCGCGAAATACTGCACGGTTTCGTCCGTGTCCCCGGGTTCGGCGCAGACCAGGACCACCAACCCGGGGCCGATCGCGGCCAGGGGTGCTTCCGCGCCCGCATCATCGACCAGGGAAACCCCGGCCGCCGTCACCCGTTGCAGCAATGCCCGCATGTGCGCCTCCATTTCCTGATGCGAACTATGCGGCGGCGAATTTCCATGGGCAAGCGGCAGGCGGTTGATTTCCCCCCTGCCAGCGGGTTAAGTGGGGCCAACAACGACACCATCGGTTGGGAGCCGACTTCATGAAGTTCTTCGTCGACACGGCGGACGTCGCCGACATCAAGCGCCTGAACGACACCGGCCTGGTGGACGGCGTGACCACCAACCCGTCCCTGATCGCCAAGTCAGGGCGTGACTTCATCGAGGTCGTGAAGGAAATCTGCGCCCTGGTCGACGGCCCGGTGTCGGCCGAAGTCACGGCGACGGATGCCGCCGGGATGATCGAGGAAGGCCGCAAACTGGCCAAGGTTGCCAAGAACGTGGCGGTCAAGGTGCCCTTGACCGAAGCCGGGCTGACCGCCTGCAAGACGTTGAGCCAGGCCGGCACGCCGGTCAACGTGACGCTGTGCTTTTCCGCGGCCCAGGCATTGCTGGCGGCCAAGGCGGGGGCGGCCTTCATCTCGCCCTTCGTCGGCAGGCTCGACGACATCGGCCAGGACGGCATGAGCCTGATCGGTGAGATCGCCGAGATCTATTCCAACTACGACTTCCAGACGGAAATCCTGGTCGCCTCCGTGCGCTCGCCGCAGCACGTTGTCGACGCGGCCCGCATCGGCGCCGACGTCTGCACCCTGCCGCCGGGAGTGATCTGGCAGTTGTTCAAGCATCCGCTGACGGACAAGGGCCTGGAAGCATTCCTGAAGGACTGGGAAAAGACCGGCCAGTCCATCCTTTGATCCGGTTGCCCGGGGTCGGCGCGCGTCAGGAGTTGGCGGACATTTTCGTTTCGCCGTCGGCGTTCAGCGCCCGGCAATAGATATCAGCCCAGGTTTTCCGGTCTTCCACATAGTTCGAATAAGACACGACCCTGTCGATGGCCTTGCCGTCTTCGGACATGGGGACGCGCACCGCAACCTGGATGTCGGTCTTCCAAGGGTTATAGGGCGTGAGCATATGGACGAAGATCAGCGGCCGGCGCGCCGCCGCCACCATCTCGTACTGACGCTGGCCCATGCGGGCCATCGCCGAGGCGGAAATGTCGGAAACCTTCCGGCCGGTCATGTCGACACCCTTCAGGGCCGTATGGCCGGTCCCCCAGAACCGATAGGTGAACGACCCATCCGCCCCGTTGATGTCAACCACGGCCATGTAGGGAATGATGTCAGCCGGCAATTCGTGGAGTTTGAAATCGGACCAACGGGGCAGCGCCCGGCCAGCCTGCAGGGCACGGCAATGGTCAAGGAACGCCACCGATTTGGTTGAGCGCGCCTCGCCAGGCTCGACCACGGCGAAAACACACTCCTTATCTGCCAAAGAATCATCCACGGTATTTCGGCCTCAGACGCACACATATGATCATATGACGAGCCCATACTACCTGCCCTGCCTTGCAGGCCCCTGACGACTGGCACCGTGAATAATAAAAACTGGTGCTGGCAATGACTTCATGGGCGGGGATAATGGGACATTGATCCATCAGTATTGAGATCGCCGTTCATGGGCCGTAAGCCCCAACAAGAAACATCCGATTCCGCTGGCACTTTTGCCGGAGAGACCGCGCGCCTGGCGCGCGCCTTTTCGCGACGCACCTTACTGGGAAATGGCGCCGCCCTTGTCGCCGGCGGCATCGGGATGGCCGTCGCGCCGATGCTGATCCGCCCCGCCAACGCCAAGGGCGAAACGGTCAACGTCCTGACCTGGACCGGCTACGTCCCCGCCCGCTTCGCCAAGACCTTCAAGAAGAAAACGGGCATCACCGCCAACATCACCACCGTCGGCTCCAACGAGGAAATGCTGACCCAGGTCACCGCGACCCACGGCCGCGCCTGGGACGTGATTTCCCCCTCCGCCCACCGCAAAAGCCAGTGGCTGGCCCTCAACATGACCCAGGCCTGGGACATGAAGAAGATCCCGAATCTGGCCAACGTGCAGCCGGCGTTCCTCAAGATTTCCGAAAACTGGTCCTGGAACAAGGGCCAGCATCACCTGCCCCATATCTGGGGGACGGAAGGCATCGCCTGGCGCTCGGACCGCTTCATGGGCGTCTACGGCAACCTGTCCCTGGCCGACCTGTGGCTGCCGGAAATGAAGGGCTTGGTCCAGGGTCGGGCTCATTCCCTGATGTCCGGGATCGGGCGCATGCTGGCCGAACAGGGGAAACTGCCGCCGCTGCAGGATGCCTACAAGGATGAGGGTGCCATGCGCAGCATCTGGAGTGACATCCTGAAATTCGCCATCAAGCACAAGCCCTGGCTGCGGGCACTCTGGCACGACCACGAAAGCCAGAAGACCAACTTCACCCGCAACGGCGTGATCATCGGCCAGACCTGGGACGGCCCGGCCATCGAACTGGCCAAGGCCGGCCAGCCGATCTCCTACATGGCGCCGAAGGAAGGGGCCTTTGCCTGGATGGACGGGGTGTCATTGACGGCGGCGGCCAAGAACGTCGATGCCGCCCATGCCTTTGTCGATACGCTTTACACCGCCCGCGCCGGCGCGCAGATGAGCAACGCCTCGGGCTATAACTCCGTGGTCCAGGGGGTCGAAGGCCTGTTGACCAAGAAGGCCCGTCAGGCGTTTCAGGACGCCTATCCGGGGGATGCGCTGGAGAAGCTGTGGTGGTGGCCGGACGAGCCCGTGTGGTTCGCGGGCCTGCGCAACGCCTACCGCGACCGCTATCTGGCGGCGAAATAAAAAAGCCGGGACCGCATCGCGGCCCCGGCCTTTAATTCCACACTCCGATCCGGATCAGAGCTCTTCAAGCGCTTCCCTGAGCAGGCCGATCATCGCATCGATGTCGGACTCATTGGCGACGAACGCCGGTGCCACGACGCCGCAATCGCCCGTGAACTTCACGTGCAGGCCGCGCCAGAACAGGTCCTTCTGGAATTGCGTTCCGAGCGCACCCGGGTTGCCCTTGGGCTTCAGTTCGATCGCCCCGATCATGCCGTAGCCGCGGATATCGGCCAGACAGTCGAGCCCTTCGAGGGAATACAGCGCCTTCTGGAAATAATCGACCATGCCGGCCGCCTTCGCGAAGGTGTTGTCGGCCTCATAGATCTTCTGCACGGCGACGCCGGCGGCGCAGGCCGCCGGATGCGACGAATAAGTATAGCCGTGGAACAGCTCGATGGCGTTCTCCGGCGCCGCGTTGATGATGGTCTCGTAGATCTCGTCCTTCACGGCGATGGCGCCCATGGGCTGACAGCCGTTGGTGATCGCCTTGGCCATGGTCATCATATCCGGCGTGACGCCGAAGGCCTGGGCCGCGAACGGTGCCCCCGTGCGGCCGAAACCGGTGATGACTTCGTCGAACACCAAAAGGATGCCGTGGGCGTCGCAGATTTCGCGCAACCGTTCCAGGTATCCCTTGGGCGGCACCAGGCAACCCGTCGACCCGGCGATGGGTTCGACGAAGCAGGCGGCGATGGTCGACCCGCCGACGTTCTCGCAGATACGCTGCAGGTCGTCGGCAAGCTCGGCACCCGTTTCCGGCTGACCCCGGGTGAAGGCATGCTTGGGGTCCCAGGTATGGCGCATGTGCACGACGCCCGGCATGGTGCCGGAAAACGTCTCGCGGTTCTTGACCATGCCCGACAGGGACGTGCCGCCGATGTTGACGCCGTGGTAGGCGCGCTCGCGGCTGACGAAGCGGGTGCGATGGCCCTGGCCCTTGACGCGGTGATAGGCCATGGCGATCTTCAGCGCCGTGTCGATGGCTTCCGAGCCCGAGTTGGCGAAGAAGATATGGTTCATCGGGTCGGGCGTGATGCGGGCGACCCGCTGGGCCAGATCGAAGGCCCCCGGATGGCCAAGCTGGAACGGCGGGGTGTAGTCGTTTTCCAGCAACTGTTCGTAGACCGCCTGGGCGATTTCCTTGCGGCCATGGCCGAGCGGGCAGCAGAACAGGCCCGACGATCCGTCGAGAATCTTACCCCCCTTGTGATCGTAGTAATGCACCCCTTCGCCGCGCACGACGATGCGCGGGCTTTTCTTGAAGTCCCGGTTGCCGGTGAAGGGCATCCAGTTCTCTTCAAGGGAATTGGTATTGTATTCCATGGTCGATCCTCCTCGGGGGTGCCGCAGGTCGGTTCCTGGCGGCGGAAATGCCGTGCGGGCCATCGGAATTCTTCAGGAATTCTCCGAACCGCCGGGGTTGTCAGTTGATTGGCGCCATCGTAATCTGCGCCTCTGGCACCATGTTAGAGCCAGCGTCGGCGATTCCCTGGACCACTTTTCGCACTTATGCAGACCAACGGAGCAACATGCGCGACGGCATATTTCACCTGGACCGGCGGCCCAACATCTCGATCCAAGGCCAGATCCGCGAGATGCTGGTCTCGGCCATCCTGGGCCGCCAGTTGCCGGCCGGCGACCCTCTGCCGTCATCGCGCAAACTGGCGAAAAGCCTGGGTGTGTCACGCAATACGGTGGTCTTGGCCTATCAGGGGCTGGTCGACGACGGCTATCTGGAATCCCGCGAACGGTCCGGCTTTTATGTCACCGACGACATCATGGAAGGCCGCGCCGACGAACCCGCGGCCCCGCCGCCCGCCCCGGACCCCCGCCCCGGCAACGGCCCCGATTGGGCCGCGCGGTTCCAGGTCCACCCATCCAACCAAGCCAATATCGAAAAGCCGGGCAACTGGCTGACCTATCCCTATCCGTTCATTTACGGCCAGGTCGACCAATCCCTGTTTCCCATCGCGCAGTGGCGGGAATGCTCGCGCCAGGCGCTCGGCCGCAAAGGCATGGACGTGTGGACCGGCGATGCGCTCGCCGCCGACGATCCCATGCTGGTGGAACAGATTCAGACGCGCCTGCTGCCGCGCCGGGGCATTCTGGCCCGCGACGATGAAATCCTGGTGACGTTGGGCGCGCAGAATGCGCTCTATATCCTGGCCGCTCTTTTGGTCCGCGAGGACACCCGCGTCGCCATCGAAGATCCGGGTTATCCCGACGTGCGCAACATCTTCGGGCTGAAGACCGACCACATCCTGCCGGTCCCGGTGGACGCCCACGGCCTGCCCGTAGACAAACAGTTGGACGGCGCCGACATCGTGTTCGTCACACCGTCTCATCAGGCACCGACCACGGTGACCATGCCCAAGGCCCGGCGGCAGGAACTTCTCGCCCGCGCCGGGGAAAAGGACTTCGTGATCATCGAAGATGATTACGAATGGGAAACCAATTACGTGTCCGAACCGACGCCGGCCTTGAAATCCATGGATACGGCCGGGCGGGTGATCTACGTGGGATCGTTGTCCAAGACCCTGTTCCCCGGCCTGCGCCTGGGTTATCTGGTCGGCCCCGCGCCGCTGATCAAGGAAGCCCGCGCCTTGCGCCGGCTCATGCTGCGCCACGCGCCCAACAACAACCAGCGCACGGCGGCATTGTTCCTCGCTCTCGGCCATCACGACAGCCTGGTCCACAAGTTGCAGAAGGCCTACCGCGAACGCTGGAAGATCATGGGCCGCGCACTCGCCGACCACCTGCCCGGATGGTCCAAGGCGCCAACCTTCGGCGGCACCAGCTATTGGGTCAGCGGGCCGACCGGCTTCGACGCCGGCAAACTGGCCGACCGCGCACTCGACGACGGCGTGATCATCGAGCCGGGCCGCGTCACCTTCGCCCAACCCAGTCCGCCGCGAAACCATTTCCGTCTCGGCTTCTCGTCGATCGCGGCAGAACGGATCGAACCGGGCATCCGTCTGCTGGCCGATATCGTGAAGCGGGATTTCTAAGCCAAGGGCGCCAACCAGACACAGCCTAAATAAGACATAAAATCAAAAATCGAGACAATTAAGTTTCTATAATGGCGTTCTGGCGTGTGAAAAATCCCCCATCTGGCACTATCCTCTGGCCTTCCGAAGGCCTACCTACATCGTCACGGCATGCGGTGGTGACCGCCGCGCCGAATAGGGGCCAATGGACGTGCCCGGCGCCGCGCGCCAACCGCGTCAAGGGTGCTATAACGTACGGAACAACACTCCATGCCGGCCCCATGCGGCGGTCGGCCAAACTGCTTACGGGAGGATCCCAAGCATGACCAAGATGAACACGGAAGAGGCCTTCGTTAAGGTCCTCCAGATGCACGGCATCGAACATGCCTTCGGCATCATCGGGTCGGCCATGATGCCGATCTCGGACCTGTTCCCCAAGGCGGGGATCACCTTCTGGGACTGCGCCCATGAATGCAACGCCGGCATGATGGCCGACGGCTTCACGCGCTCTTCCGGCAAGATGGCCATGTGCGTGGCCCAGAACGGCCCCGGCATCACCAACTTCGTGACCCCGGTCAAGACCGCCTATTGGAACCACACCCCGATGCTGCTGGTCACGCCGCAGGCCGCCAACAAGACCATCGGCCAGGGCGGGTTCCAGGAAATTCCCCAGATGGCCCTGTTCGAAGACATGGTCTGCTACCAGGAAGAAGTCCGCGACCCGACCCGCATCGCCGAGGTCCTGAACCGCGTGATCACCGAAGCCTGGCGCGGCACCGGCCCGGCGCAGATCAACATTCCGCGTGATTTCTGGACCCAGATCGTCGACATCGACCTGCCCCAGGTTATCGAACTGGAACGCCCGTCGGGCGGCAAGCAGGCCATCGCCGACGCCGCCAAGATGCTGTCGGCCGCCAAGTTCCCGGTCATCCTGAACGGCGCCGGTGTGGTGTTGTCGGGCGGGATCGAGGCCTCCAAGCAGCTTGCCGAGCGTCTGTCCGCCCCGGTGTGCTGCGGCTATCAGCACAACGACGCGTTCCCGGGCTCGCACCCGCTGTTCGCCGGCCCCTTGGGTTACAACGGCTCCAAGGCGGGCATGGAATTGATTTCCAAGGCCGACGTGGTGCTGGCGCTAGGCACCCGGTTGAACCCGTTCTCGACCCTGCCCGGTTACGGCATGGACTACTGGCCGAAGGACGCCAAAATCATCCAGGTCGACATCAAGGCCGAACGCATCGGCCTGACCAAGAAGGTCGACGTCGCCATCCAGGGCGACGCCAAGCAGGTCGCCGAACAGATTCTGGCCGGGCTGGCCCCGACCGCCGGCGATGCCGGCCGCAAGGACCGCGAAGACCTGATCTCCACCACCAAGTCACGTTGGCTGCAGACCCTGTCGTCCATGGACCACGAAGACGACGACCCGGGCACGACCTGGAACGAACGGGCGCGGGGCAAGCACCCCGAGCGCATGTCGCCGCGCATGGCCTGGCGCGCCATTCAGGCCGCCCTGCCGCGTGACGCCATCATCTCGTCCGACATCGGCAACAACTGCGCCATCGGCAACGCCTATCCGACCTTCGAACAGGGCCGCAAATACCTGGCTCCGGGCCTGTTCGGGCCCTGCGGTTACGGTTTCCCGTCGATCATGGGTGCCAAGATCGCCTGCCCGGACACGCCCGTCGTGGGCTTCGCCGGTGACGGTGCCTTCGGCATCTCGGCCAACGAGATGACCGCCGTCGGCCGCGACGAATGGCCGGCGATCACCATGGTCATCTTCCGCAACTACCAATGGGGTGCGGAAAAGCGCAACACGACCCTGTGGTACCTGGACAACTTCGTCGGCACGGAACTGGATCTCGATGTTCAGTACGCCAAGATCGCCGAGGCCTGCGGCCTCAAGGGCGTGCAGGTCACGACCATGCAGGAACTGACCGAGACCCTGGATGCCGCCGTCAAGGCGCAGATGGAAAACAAGGAAACGACCTTCATCGAGGTCATCCTGAACCAGGAACTGGGCGAGCCGTTCCGCCGCGACGCCATGAAGGCGCCGGTCGAGGTCGCGGGGATCAATCCCGGCGACATGCGCCCGCAGAAAGGGGCCTAAGCGCCCTTGCAAGAGGCCGGGAGGCCGCGGCAACCACCGCCCGTCTCCCGGCCCTCCCCTTTCCCGGGCGCCCCTCTCTTGCGGGCGCCCCTTTTTTTGGGTGTATGCTGAACCATGCCGAGCACCGCGCCGTTCGAAGTTCGCGCCCACCAATCGCGCAAAGCAGCGCCACCCGCGCGGCTTCCGTCCCTACAACGGCAGCGACCTTGACGTCCCCCGATCCCGACCTCACGGCCCTGGCGGCAACGACGCAGGACGTGTACGAACGCAACGCCCGGCGGTTCGACGCTGAACGATCGAAAGAACTGCACGAACAGGTCTGGCTGGATCGTTTTCTCGCCCTGACGGGCGAGGCCGGACGGGTGCTTGACCTCGGCTGCGGCACCGGCGACCCCATCGCCGCCTACATGACCGAGCGCGGCTTCCACGTCGTCGGCATCGATGCGTCGGCAACGATGCTGGCGATTGCACGCGAACGGTTTCCGGCCGGCGACTGGCGGCAGGGCGACATGCGTAACCTCGACCTGCCGGAGACCTTCGACGGCATTATCGGCTGGAACAGCTTCTTCCACCTGCGCCAGGATGAACAACGTTCCGTCCTGCGACGTCTGGCGGTGCACCTCAATCCCGGCGGTGCCCTGATGCTGACCGTCGGGCCGCATGCGGGTGAGGTCGCCGGCAATGTGGGGGACGATCCCATCTACCATTCCAGCCTCGCCCCCGAGGAATACGAAGACGTGCTCGCACGCCTGAGCCTTGATATCGTCCGCTTTACCAAGGAAGACCCGGACTGCGGCCAGCAGTCCGTTTTGCTGGCGCAGCGACGGTAGTGAAATGGTGAGCCGCGCAGTTACCAGCCCCCCTGTCAGACGTCACGAACTAGGATAAGCTAACACCATGCTGAGCACCGTCCCCTACGAAGTCCCCCAATACCTGCTGGACCGCGCCCGTGGTCTTCCCCGCGTGCCCATGGCCGTGGCCGGGGCCGACAACATGGTGGTCATGGAAAGCGCCCGTCAGGCGACGGACGCCGGCCTGATCACGCCGGTCCTGGTCGGCGACCGGGACGAGATCGAAAGTCTGGCAGAAACCATGGGCTGGGACATATCCGGTTTCCGCATCGTCGAGACCGGGGAGGAAGACGAAGCCGCCGCCGCGCGCATGGCCGTGGCCCTGGCCCGCGACGGCGAGGTTCAGGCCCTGATGAAGGGCCATGTTCATACCGATGCATTGATGGCCGCCGTGGTCGCGCGGGAAACCGGGCTGCGCACGGGGCGGCGGCTCAGCCATGTATTCCACATGACCGTGCCGGGATCGGACCGCGTGTTGATGATCACCGACGGGGCCGTCAACGTCGCGCCCAACGAAAACACCCTGATGGATATCGTCAACAACGCGGTCGGCCTTGCCCATGCGCTCGGCAATGCGGAGCCCAAGGTCGCCATCCTGTCCGGCACGGAAAGCGCCCTGCCGGCCATGCCGTCGAGCATGCAGGCCAAGGCCATTGTCGAGCGCGCCCGCGCGGGCGAAGTGACCGGCGCCATCGTCGACGGCCCCTTCGCCTTCGACAACGCCGTATCGCCCGAGGCGGCGAAATTCAAGGGCATCGACAGCCCCGTCGCCGGTAACGCCGATATCCTGGTGGTGCCCAACATCGAAACGGGCAACGGGCTGTTCAAGATGATGGTCTATTTCATGAGCGGCCTGGCCGCGGGCGTCGTGCTGGGCGCCAAGGTGCCGATCGTGCTGACGTCGCGCGCCGACCCGCCCGAAGCCCGCTTCGCCGCCACCGCCATCGCCGCCATCGCGGCCGCCCGGGGGGACTAGCGATCCAGCTTGAGGCGGCGCACCATGGCTTTCGGCGCCTGGGCGCAATCGTGGCGGGCAAAGACATTGCGGCCGGGGTCGCGGATCAAGATCATGCGTTCCACCAAAGACCGGCCCAGTTCACGATTGACCTTGCGGGTCAGGGCCCGGGCCATCCGCTCCAGATCGAAATCGTTGTAGTCCGATCCGGCCAGCCCCGCGTCGGACAACGCGATGTTGACCATGTGATAGATCACCGGCGCGATGTCGCAGATATCCTCCACCGCATCCCGCTCGGCCATGATGGCGACCGGCAATATGGTCTCCGCGGTGCCCCGCTTGCCGACGAACGGCCGGGGAATTGGCACATGCTTGAACAGGATCGTCGGCGGCGGCGTGTCTTCCGCCGGAGGAGCGGCCCGGCGCTGCGTCGGCAGGGCGGCGGCGATGCCGGACATCGGACCGGACTTGGGCTCTTCGGCCTTGTGAACGGTATCGACCGGTGCCCCCACCGGGGGAATGACCACGACGCCCTCTTGGGGGGACGGGGTGTCCGCAACCGTGGCGGCGGCGGCTTCGGGCTCAGGGGGGATGTCGGCGTTTTCCGCGGTTTCCGTACTCAGGTCGTTCAGGGCAATGTAGAGGTAGCCCGCCAGGGCCAGCATGGCGACCGTGGCCCCGATCAGGTACTTGGGGTCCTTGAACGCCAGATAGGCCAGACGCTTCAAACCACTGCCTTCTTCCTTGGCACGGCGGTCGGCGTCGTCCGCGTGCTTGCGCGCCAGGAACTCCTGCGCCTTGCGGATGCGCAGGTCCTTGATGGAGCGCAGCAGGGCAACAGCGTCATCCGTCGGCGTCGTGCCGCCCGCATTGGCGAACATCCGTTCGATCTCGCCTTCGACCCGGGTAATTTCCAGCTCGTCCCCCTTGCGGGTGAACAGCTGGCGGGTCACGGCCTCCAGGCAATTTTTCAGCGCCGCCGCGTTGGGCGCGCCGGCGATCACGGCGATCAGGCCCTCGTTCGGGTCCTCGAACACCTTCTCCCAATCGGTCACACCGGATGGAGTCTGTGGAAACGCGGGTTTGCTCATGCCTGATCCATGCCCTGTTGCGGGGCGCGGGGCTGTGCCCGCCATCACAATATATATAAAAAAGTGCAGATAAATTCCCGGACAATCGCCCGGCAGCATCCATGCCCTAGCGCAGCGGCGTGATCGTCGGCGTCGGCGGCTCGACCTCGGGCTCGCCCAGAATCTTCGCAACGTCCTGCTTCATCAGGATGCGCGACCAGGTGCGGATGTCGTGAATTTCGGCCGCCGGGATGATCCAGTCGGCGGGATTTTCCACCGGCGGCGGGACCAAACGAAAGGTCTTGCCCTGGCCGCCCGTGCCCTCGACGGGAATCAGCTTGCCATCCCGGGCCCGCTCCGCCCCCGCCTTGCCGCGCAGGCAGGCTTCAAGCAGGCCGTCGTCCGTATCCGCATGCCGGTCAAGCCAGGTGAAGGCATGCTTGGCGGCATAGCGGGTTAGTTCCTCGTGCCGGCCCATTTCCCGGCGCAGGTCTGCGAAGGCACCGTCGGCCCAGATCAGCTGCTCCTTGGCGCTGTCGTCGCGGCAGCGGCGCAGTTGGCGGATCTGGCGTTCGCGGGCGGCGATGTACCAATAGGCGGCCTTCAACTCGTTTCCGCCTTGCTCCAGCTTGCGCGCCGAAGCGTAAATCCACAGCGGCGGGAAGTAATGGGCCTGCGGCTCGAACCAACGGCGGTAATCGTCGATCAGCTTGGCCGGCACCTGGGCGATCCAGCGTTCGCCTTCGGACCACTGGCCCGTTTCCCGCGCCTTGTCGATCTGGAAGGTATAGACGTCGAGCGGATCCGCCGCCGCCTTGGCGGACGGATCGGTCACGCGCCGCGCCGGCGTCAACTGCAGACAGCCGGCGAGCAGGACCACGGCGGCGACAAGCGCCGAAACGGTGCGAATCCGAATCATGGCGGAATCCTAGGGGGTTAAAAGAACCTCGGAAAGGCTTTCGTGAGTAACTAACTCTTAGGTCTTGGGGATTAATTTCTACAATAGAGAGTAATCTTAAAATTGTTCCTATTTTGTTCTAGTTTGGATGCATCATGACTCAGGAATCGCAGATCGAATGGACCAACCTGACGTGGAATCCGGTGACGGGCTGCACGAAGATCAGCGCGGGCTGCGACAACTGCTATGCGGAGCGGTTCGCGGAGCGGTTCCGGGGTGTGCCGGGCCATCCGTATGAGGAAGGTTTCGACCTGACCTTGCGCCCGCATCGCCTGGACCAACCGCTCACCATTCGCACCCCGAAGATGATCTTCGTGAATTCCATGAGCGACCTGTTCCACAAGGACGTGCCGTTCGCTTATGTGGACAAGGTCTTCAACACCATGGAGCAGGCCCGCTGGCATACCTTCCAGGTGCTAACCAAGCGGTCGTCGCGCATGCGGGATTACGTGAACCGGCGTTATGCCGACGGCGTGGCACCTCTGCACATCTGGCTCGGCGCCTCGGTCGAGGACGGGTCCAAGAAATCCCGCATTAAGCATATCCGCGACATGAACGCAGGCACGCGGTTCCTCTCAATCGAACCGCTGATCGGCGCCATCGGCAAGGTCGATCTCACCGGCATCCATTGGGTGATCGTCGGCGGCGAAAGCGGCCCCGGCTTCCGCGAGATGAAAGAGGAATGGGCGACCGAAGTCCGCGACCAATGCATCGCCCAGAAAATTCCGTTCTTCTTCAAGCAATGGGGCGGCTTCCGGCCGAAGACTGGTGGACGTGAATTGGACGGAGAATTATGGGACGGCTTTCCAATCATTGGGTCAGCGCAACCGGCTGGCGTTCAAGCTGAATAATCAACGCAAAAAAATTTATCCACCGAAGCTACTATTAGGTGTGCAGATTTTAAGTTTTTGAATCCATTGCGAGAAATAAATGGCTGAAGAGACTGGATACTATTGGGCGAACGGTGAGCCACCACCAACGATTCACATTCACAGCCTCGCAAAACACCGCGTTCTAGAAAGGTATCTTTTTAGATATGTGGAAATACTCGCTGCCGACCCGAGGATGCCTGCTCTTCGGATAGATATAGTTGATGGTTTTTCAGGGGGTGGGATTTATACACGGGCAGATACCAACGAACTTTGGATGGGGTCGCCGTTAATTTTCCTCCAAACGTTAGAAGCCGTGGCTGCAAAAATCAATCTGACGAGAAAAAACGAATTTCACATCGACGCTCGGTTCTTTTTTATTGAAGAGAAACGGGAAAACATCGGGTTCTTAAAAAAGCTCCTCCATGAGAAAGGATACGGATCAAGGCTTGGTGAGGATATTTTTTGCATCCAGGGAAATTTTGAAGATAACCACGAAAAAATCATCAACCTTATCAAGGAAAAGTCTAAATCAGGCCGTTCAATATTCCTTCTAGATCAATACGGCTACAAGGACGTCCCTCTCGCAGTATTAGCAAAAATCTTCAGCACTCTTAAAAATGCAGAAGTCCTTCTTACTTTTGCAGCTGAGCGTCTTTTGGATTTTTTAAACCCATCTGAAGCTTACCGTTCGATGTTGGACAGAATGGGCTTTAACCAGTTTGACCCCGACAGTATTGAAGCAATTCGGACCCAACCTGTATGGCGCTTCTTCATACAGGCAGAACTCTCTCGCCATCTTCATCTTGGAAGCGCTGCAAAATTTTTTACCCCATTCTTCATACGGTCTCGAGAGAGCAATCGCGCATACTGGTTTGTCCATTTATCGATGCGAGCCAGGGCGCATGACGAGATGGTCAAAGTTCATTGGAATTTCCACAATCACTTTGTCCACTATGGAGGCGCTGGATTCCGAATGCTTGGCTACGATCCCGACAAGGATTTTGAGATTACAGGGCGTCGAGAATTCGCGTTCGATGAGACGGCGCAAGCCATGACCATCTCCGCATTGGTCGAAGACTTGGGAACCTTCATTCACGACCACCCTGATGGAATAAAATTCAGTTCAATTATCGAAGAGAACGCAAACGATGCCCCCGGCAGTAGTGTCGAGTTTCAAGAAGCAATCATGATGCTCAAGAGCCTTAAGGACATCGAAATCAAGACTACAACTGGAGGAACACGGAGAGAGGTTACGCAGATATCAGGCGATGACATCATCATGCCGAGCAAACAGACACGATTGATTTTCGACTGACGCTATTCCGCCGCCGTTTCGTCCAGCAATGTCTCCCCCGGTTTCACGCGGGTGAACTTGACCGGCTCGGTCGTCATGTTGATCTGGCCGTGACCGTCGAGCGTCACGCGGGTGAAGCGGGAATTTTCCACATCACGCACGTCCGGATAGTCGGCGCGGTAATGCGCGCCGCGCGAGTCGTCGCGCGCCGTGGCCGCCGCCGTGATCGCCTTGGACACCAGGATCAGGTTCTTCAGGTTCAGCCAATCGTGCCAGGTCAGGTTATAGGCAAGGTCCGTGCCGGTGATGCCGGTGGCGTCCAGGTCGCGTTCAAGTACGTCGAGCCCCTGTTCGGCCCGCTTCAGGCTGTCCAGATCGCGGATGATGCCGGCGTCTTCCCACATCAGGTCGTAGAGCCGCTTGCGGATGCCGTCGATGCCGCCGGCCGAATTGTCGGCGGGCTGGGTCAGCGGCCGCCCGGCGCGCATCACGGCGTCTTCCAGGGCCGCCGGATCCGGTTCGGCAAGCCGGCCATGGTCCGGCGTCCACTGGGCGATGGTGTCACCGGCGATGCCGCCGAACACGGTGGAATTGGCGACCCCGTTGCCGCCCAGGCGGTTGGCGCCATGCACGCCGCCCGTATCCTCACCGGCGGCGAACAGGCCGGGGATGGCGGTCGAGCAATCGGCCTCGAACTCGGCCCCGCCCATCATGTAGTGGGCCGTAGGCACGACCTCGACCAGCCCGGCGGCAAGATCGAAGCCGCAGTCGGCGCAGCGTTCCACCATGCCCTTGAAGTTCTTGCGCACCTGGGCCGTGTCGAGGTGCTTCATGGTGATGTAGAGCCCGCCGTTGGCGGCAACGTTGCCGGCGCGCATTTCCGTGAACATGGCGCGGGACACGATGTCGCGGGTCGCGCGCTCGTTGCGCTCATCATATTTGTGCATGAAGCGCTGTTCGTCGCCGCCTAGAAGGTAGCCGCCGAAGCCGCGCAGGCCTTCCTCGATGATCGTGCCGGTCATGCGCGTGTCCGACCCGGCGATCAGGCCGGTCGGGTGGAACTGCACCATTTCCATGTCGCGCATGCCGAGGCCCGCGCGCAGGGCCATGGCCATGCCGTCGCAGGATTTGTCGCCGGACGGCGTGTGATACTTGTACATGGTCGGCCCGCCGCCGGTGGCCAGCAGCACGGCCTTGGCCTGCACGAAGCGGAACTGGCCCGTGCGCATGTCGATGAACAGCACGCCGGAAATGCGCGATCCGTCCGCCGACTTGATGAGCTCGATGGCGCGGTGATCCTCCAGCTTGTCGACGTCGCGGGCCCAGGTCTGTTCCATCAGGCGGTTGATGATCTCAATCCCGGTCAGGTCACCCTTATGGACCGTGCGGTCGAAGGTCTGCCCGGCGAAGGCCTTCTGGTGGATGCTGCCGTCCGGGTTGCGGTCGAAATAGCAGCCGAGCTCGTTTTCCAACTCGCGGATGCGGACCTGGGCCTGGGTCACCAGGGTCCAGGCGAGGTCCTGGTTGTTGAGCCACTTGCCGCCCTCGACCGTGTCCATGAAATGGCGTTCGGCGGAATCACCGGGGGCCAGGGCCACGTTGTAGCCGCCCTGAACCATGCGGGTGCAGCCGGTCTTGCCGAGCAAGCCCTTGACCGCCACGGTCACCTTCAACTGCGGCGCCAGGTCCTTGGCATGCAGGGCCGCGAACAGCCCGGCCCCGCCGGAGCCCAGGATCAGAACGTCGGTCTGCTGTGTGTCGATGTCGGGCGTCACGAGGAAACTCCCATGCTGGCCAGGGCTTCGGCACGGCGATCCTCGGCGGTTTTCTTGACCCCGTCATAGAGCGAGCCGCCATGGGCATCCATGGCGACCAGCAGCGGGCCGAAGCCCTTGATCTTGAATTCCCACAGGCATTCGGGATTGAGGTCTTCCAGATCGACGTCGGTGATCTGCTCGATCCAGGTGGTTTCCAGCGCCGCCGTGCCGCCGATGATGGCAAGATAAATGCCGCCGAATTTCTTGAACGCGGCGCGGCTGTCCTCGCCCAGGCCGCCTTTGCCGATGACCATGCGCACGCCGTATTCCTGCATCAGCGGCCGGGTGAAGCGTTCCATGCGCTGCGAGGTCGTTGTGCCGATGCACACGCTCTCATAACCCGCCGGGCAGAAGTTCGACTTCGGCACCTTCTTCACGTTGGGCGCCGTGTGGATCACCGCATGGCCGTTCAGGTCGAACTTGGTCTTGCGGCCCTTGTCGAACATATGGATCTGCGTCGCGTCGCGGATGCCGTACAGCCAGTCTTCCAGGATCACCGTATCACCCGCTTTCAATTCGCGGATCTGTTCCTCGGTGCAGGGCATGTGAATGACATGTTCAGCCATTTCTCTCTTCCTTTCTTCTCATCGTCTCACTGTCTCTGTGGTGACCTTTTTTTTGAACCACTGAGGCGGTGAGGCTGTGAGGAAATATCAAAACCCGATCTCGACGCCCTTGGGCGTGAAGGTCGCCCGGGCGCGGCGCGCCGAATGGCACATGATGTTGACGGCGACCGGGTTCATGGTGATGTGGGTGGCGGCGGTCTCGACATGGACGGCGAAGGCGGTGCTGTCACCGCCCAGGCCCTGCGGGCCGATGCCCAACATGTTGACGGCGGCGCTCAGTTCCTTCTCCAACTTGGCCCCCTCCGGGTCCTCGCAGACCGAACCCAGGGGCCGGGCCCCGGCTTTCTTGGCCAGCTTGGTGCACAGATCCGACGTGCCGCCGACGCCGACGCCGACGATGGTCGGCGGACAGACGCGCCCGCCCACTTCCATCACCTTGTCGACGACGAAGGTCTTGATGCCGGCCACGCCCTCGGCCGGGATGCACATTTTCAGGAAACTGCCGTTTTCCGAGCCCGATCCCTTGGGGATCATCTCCATCTCGAAGAAGTCGTCCCGGTCGGAAAAGTCGATGGTGATGACCGGCACCTTGATGCCGCAGGAGGTCTGTTCGTTGACCCGGGTGATCGGGTGAACGACGGAAGACCGCAGGGGATGTTCCACCGTCGCCCGCTCACAGCCTTTTCGAATGGCCTCCTTCAAGGCATGGCCGTCGACCTCGACCCCGCGGCCGATCAGGATGTTGTAGATCGGGATGCCGGTGTCCTGGCACAAAAGGTTGGTCGTGTCCTCGGCCACGTCGATGTTCTTGATCATGGTCGCCAGGATCGACTTGGCCGTCGGGTCCGTCTCCGTCGCGTCCAGGCGCTTGAAGCCGTCCTTGATGTCCGGCGGCAGAATTTTCAGCGCCTGGATATAGAGGTGTTTGGCCGTTTCCTCGACGGCGGCGAGATCGAGTTTCATGTTAGTTGCCTCCTAGACAATCAACGTCACCCCGGCGCCGGCCAGAATGGCCAGGACGATGCACCGGAAGCGTTCTTCGTTCAAACGGGTGTAGCAGCCGATGCCGATCAGGCCGCCCAGGGCCATGGCCGGCAGGGCCCAAAGGTAGTTGTGCGCCAGCTGCGGCGTGATCAGGCCGGCATAGGCCATGGCCGCCAGGGACAGGCTGTGCATGATCAGGATGAAGGGCTGGGTCACGCCGCGGGCCTGATCGCGGGGCCAGCCGCGCAGGCCGCTCCACACCGCGGGCACGATGCCGGACAAGCCCGCCATGCCGCCCAGCACCCCGCCGATGCCGCCCGCCGCCGCATCCATCCCGCGCCCACCCCGGGTGATCGTGGGCGGATTGGCGAAGATCAGCAGCCCGCCGCCGTACAGAACCAGCAAGGCGCCGACGGCGAACTTGAAGGGTTCCGCCGGCAGATGTTGCAGCAGCCAGGCGCCGATCGGCACGCCGACCACGCCCAAGGACAGGAACGGCAGCAGCCGCGAAAAATCCAGGCGGCTGCGCAGGCGGATCAGCAGGAACACATGCAGGGTGATACCGGTCAGGATGATCAGGGGGGCGGCTTCGACCGGCGGCAGGACATGCAGCCAGAACGCCGCCGACACCAAGGCGTCGCCGAACCCGGACGATCCCGCGACGAAGGCCGCGAGAAACGCCCCGAGGACCACGATCAGTTCGGGCGACAATGCAGCCATGGTGATCCGATCATCCCGCATTGAGAAAGAACAGCAGCCCGGCCGCGAGCGACAGCCCGCCGGTGATGGCGACCACGGATTTCTGCCAGTTGCGCCAGGCCAGGAATTCGATGGCGAGGATGCGGAGGCCGCCGGTCATATGGGCCGCAAGCAAGATCACCAGCCCGGTTTCCAGAAGCTTGACCAGGGGGGCCTCGGTCCAGCTGAGGAACATGTCGAGAGTCGCGGCCTGTTCGACGGCCAGGGCCAGGACATAGAAATGCGCCGGCAGGAACAGCAGCAAAGCGAGGCCGGAAATCCGGTGCAGCACGAAGGCCCAGTAGTTGGCGTGGTTGCGATGCGTTTTCATGGCGTCATGCCCCCAACCCGTAAAGGCCCACGACGGCGCGGAAGCCCATGACCAAAATCAACACGCAGACGGTGGCCATGATCCAATGGGTCGCGCGGCGGCCGAGGGACGTGTATTCGCGCAGGATGTTGCGCAACCCCGTCGGCGCATGCAGCGCCACGGCGATCACGAACACGGAATAGAACACCAGCCAGGGCACGGAGCCGCCGACCCGGGCGACGATTTCCTTGGACGTGACCCCGCCCTGCACAGCGATGACGATGACGGCCAGATGGACGATGACGCAGACCGCCAGCACCATGGCGGAGACCCGCTGCATCAGCCATTCGAGAGTTTCAGCGCGTTCGGGAGTCATGGATCAGATCTCCCCCTTCAGCGCCGCCTTGGCCGTCGCCCGTTTGAGCCCGGCGATCGAGGCCGTCGGGTTCAAATGCTTGGGACAGAGCTCGAAACAGCTTTGATGGGAATGACAAGCCTGACAGCCGCCGGTCCCGGCGATGGCCTTGATACGGTCCGACTGGCCGCCGTCGCGCACATCATTGTGCAAGGTCCAGGCCCGGTTGAGGGCCGCCGGGCCGAGATAGTCGCCCAGCCAAGCCACCGTGTCGCAGGCCGAATAGCAGACGCCGCAGTTGATGCATTCGATTCCCGCCGTGGCTTCCTTGCGCTTGGGGTCGCTGGGCGACACCTGGGCGAAGTCGTCATGGCGGGTCGCCGTCGGCACGAAATGGGCCTTGGCCTTGGTCCATTTTTCAAAGAATTCGGTCATGTCCACGGCCAGGTCGCGGATCACCGGCATGTTCTTCAGCGGCTGGATGCGCAAGACGCCCTCATCGGCCACCTTGTCGACATGGGTACGGCAGGTCCAGCGCGGTTTGCCGTTCACGGTCATGGCGCAAGACCCGCAGACCCCAACCCGGCAGGCGAAGCGGTAAGACAGGCCCGGATCCAGATTACGTTGAACATAAGTGACGATGTCGAGCACGGTCTGGCTGGCCATGCGCGGCACCTCGAAGGTGTCGAACCGGCCGTCTTCGCGGCCGCGCCAGATTTCCACGGTAAGGGTGTCGTTGCTCATATGCGTTCCATCCGTATGGGTCTTCCTATTCGTGTTTCTCGCCGAGAACCAGGCGCGGGCCGCCCGGCGGGAACCAGGCGGTCTGATAACTGATGGGCCGGTCGCGGTGCGCGAACCCTTCCATGTGATAGGCCAGGCCCACCACGCCCGGCGTCAGGCCGAGGGCCGCCGTGACCGTTTCCGGCAGCGGCCCACAGGCGGCCATCTCGCGGACCCGTTCCGTGGCGACCCCGAACCGATCGGTCAGGAAAGCGCGGATGTTCACGTTCTCCAAATCCTTGGGCCGAACCTTCAACAGGCCCGGCACGCGGGTTTCGGGCAGGTACAGTTTGCTGATCCCCGTATGGGCATGGTCCACGTCGATGCGCCGGGTGACGACGATCAGGTCCTTGGTGCCCAGAAAGTCCCGCCACGGCCCAGGGCGGCGCACGGCGTCGATGGAGCCGACCTGGGTATAGACCGGCAGCAACGAGCGCCCGTCATCGGCGAGAAAGCGGAAATGCCAAAGATCCTTGGGCGCCATCGCCGGTTCGGCAACAAAGGTGCCGTGGCCGTGACGGCGGACCAGCAGGCCCCGTTCGGCGAGATTGTTGAGCGCCCGCTGGATGGTGCCCAGGCTGGCCGGCAGAACTCGCGCCAATTCGCTTTCCGGCGGCAGTTTCTCGCCGGTCTTCAGTCGCCCCTGCAGGATCGCGCGGGCGATGGCGTCGGACAGTTTCAGATACTTGGGCAGGCGCGGCATGCCTGAATGCGCGCCGTCCTCAAGCACCGTCGCCAAGGCGGAGAAAACCATGGATGCGTTCCCTGATACGGCCGGTTCAGTGCGGCCTTTCCTTGATTCCTACACCTAGAGGCCAGGAACCTTCAAGTCCTATATAGCTATATAGGTATTCAGAAAGCCGAATCAGCTATCCGAAAGGACAATGAGGCCGCCGAAGGCGTTTTCGCCGGAAACATAAATGCGCCAACCGACACGCCGGAATGTGACTCCGTTTTTCCGCCACAGGTCCTCGGCGGCGTCCAGGTCATCGACGGCGACGCGGAACCCGGCGAACCGAACTTCGCCCTCCGGCACCGCCGGAGGCTGCGCCCCGGGGTATGTCTCGGCGAAGGCGTCGGGCTCCAGAACGCAGAACCCGGCCCCGTCCAGCCCAGCGCAGATGCCGCCGTTGATGGGCACCACGGCCCCGAACAGGCGCTTGAATAGGCCGATATGGGCTTCCGGGTTTTCCGCGACCATCTGCACTTCGACAATGCGCCGTGCCCCGTTGGCATGGGCCTGGTACCGGGGTTTCCAGAAGATTTCCCCCGGATGGCGGTGATCGCAGGTGAAGAAGGGGGCCCGCGGCAGGGCGGGGTCGGTCAGGAAGGTCAGGCGGAAATCCAGTTTCACCTCGCTGCCGTCGGGTTGGCGCGCCTTGCGCCCGAAGGCGAAGGGGGCGGGCAATTTGAACCCCGCCCGCTCGAACCGGGCCCGGTCGACCTCCCAGCCATCCGAGGTCAAGGCCAGCATGGACATGCCGTCACCCGTCTTCAGGTAATCCCGGTTATAGGCCCCGAAGGAAAACTCGCCTGGCCCCGCTTCCGGCACGTCATCGGGCTTGGTCACGGACAGAAGCTCGATAAAGCTTCCCTGAAGCTGAGCCAGCCGGTTGCCCGTACCGAAAGGATGCTGCGCCTGCGGCGTCAGCGTGAAGCCGAGCCGTTCGTAGAATTCCGAAAGCGCGGCCAAATCGCGGGCGGTAAGAACGACGTGATCGATGCCTGTCATGGATAGCCTGTCATGGAACGAGGTAAATGGGCGACGACCAGATGACATGGCCGTCTTCCAGCGTGATGCGCACGTAAAGGGCATTGTCGCGGTCGGGGTTGAGGGGAATCTTGCGCTCCAGCCTGAGCCGCTTATGGGGGTTTTCCTCGGGAATTCGATAAACACGCACGCGGCGACCGAGGCCGCCGGCCTCCAGGCAGATATCCTCGCGCCCGATGTCCTGTACGGCGATGGTTTTCTTGACCAGCGGCGTGTCGATGCGCAGCCAGCCCATGACCATGTCGTCGAGCCAGGCATCGAAGCCGATGAAGCCGCCCGTGGTCAGGGATGACCATTCGACCCGCTGGGGTGACACCAGATCCAGGCGCTTTTCGATGTTGTACCAGTTGATGGGCGCGATCCGCGTGAAGGCATTGCCCGACAGTTCTGCGAAGCCGTCCCACACCGTTTCCCGGCCGCGGCCCCGGTATTCGGAGCCTTCCCAGATGACCCGGATGCGCTTGCCCATGTCCTCGGCCTCCGACGGGCGCCAGGTTTCCAGCAGGCGCAGACCGTCGCGAATGTCGATGCGCTCGATCGGCGCGGCGGCATGGATATCGATCTCGAAGGTCGCGATCTCTGCATCGGTGCGCAGGATGTCGCCCATGACGGCCTCGGTGACCTGCTCATCCGGTGGGCCGCCCAGGGCCGGATCATCGTCAAAGCGGTCGGCGGGCCGGTCGAGCGTCACTTTGGTCGACAACACCGCCCGGCAGCCCGTGGTGCAGTAATGGTGGCGGCGTTTCAGCGCCGTCATCAGATCGGCACGGGTCAGGTCGTCGGCAAACAGGCAGGTCAGCCCACCATAGGCGCCGAACCGCGTGGCCCCGGGGTGCGAGGCGCCCGGCCGGCCCTTGTGCCCGTCCGAGGTCGCGAGAATGCCCGTGCGGTAGCCCATTTCGAAGGCGTCCTCGACCAGCCATTCGAAGGTGCCCCAGGCGGAATGGACCTCGACCGAACGTTCCAATTTCCGGTCATGGCCGCGCCGAATGTCGGCATAGCGTCCGCCCACATGGGCAAACACGGTCACGTCCTCCCCTTGCAGCTTGTCGAACAGTTCCTCGACGCTGTTGGCGTCCTGGTCCAGGTCGCGGGTGTCTTCGACCAGAGCGTGGGACGAGCGGTAGATGGGGCGTCCTTCCTCCGCATACAGAATATTTCGGTCGCCGCCCAGGCAGGTATTGGCCGACCATTCGTAGCCGGGAATGACGATGAAGCGGCTGTCCTGGGTGAACTCCCGGCTCAGGCTGTTCAGTTCGTCCCAGAATTCCGACGTGATCTGAAAATCGTTGCCCTGATGCACCGTGGCGTCCAGGAACGCCCTGTCGCGAGCGAAGGAAAAGTAGGAGCGCGCATTATTGGTGCCGATGGTTTCCTGAGACTGGCCATGCAGGTCGGCCCAGAAGCTGACGCGGCTGGTCTTGGCCAACACACGCAGCGGGTTGGAGCGTGCCGCCACATTGCCGTCCATGTCGATCAGGTCGATGCACAGGTCGCCTTCCTCTTCCGCGCGCAGACCGTCGATCTGCACCGATGCCTGACCGGGATAAAAGGAAATTTCGTCCGGCAGATTTTCGACCGGGCGGGTCGACGTCACGCGAAAGGTATCCTCGCATTTGGCAGACGGATTGCCCCAGCGGTCCTCGCCCTTGAGGCCCAGCAAAAAGGTCTCCCCCACCCGCTTTAACGTCGGCAGCACGGCCTTGTAGAGGACGGGCGGGCCGGAGGTGATCTCGATGGACGGCGTGTCCGGCAGTTCGACGTAGTCGTAGGTCGCGAAGGCATCGACCAGAATGCGGAACTGGAATTCCTTTTCCTGAAAGGTCTGCATGCGCACCCCGGGCCCGCCGAACCGGCGGTCGCCGACACGGATGACGATGCGGTCGCCTTCCGACAGGAACCCGCGCACGACCTTGATGTAGAGCGTCTTGTCCCAGGGCCGGAAGTTGCGCTTGAGGTCGTATTCCATGTGCAGGACGGCGCCGTTCGACGCCTGGGCCGAAACGTAATTGGCGGCTTCCGGGTCGTCCATCTGCAACCTGCCCAGGTCGGAGGCGAAGCGATGCACGATCTTGAGCGAGCCGGAATCATCAATCCCGAACTTTCCAGCCGTGTAGATGACGAAGAAGGATTGGAAGCTGCCCGCCTCCACCGGTCCCAGGGGGGCGATGGCGACGGAGCCCATTTCTTCCGGCAGATAGGTCGAAAGCGGCATGCCCCCAAAAATCCCCTGTTGCCTCAATCGGTTCAGGGATCGTAACGATCCCCGGATCGGCTAATATTCATCCATAGGATGGCAAGAGGCAAGAAGCAGCCGGAGGTCAGCCCTCGTCCCCGGGCTCTCCGGGCAACGGGAATCCGCCATCCCGTTGATAGACCTTGATGAGCGAGGCATCGTCTTGCCGGCCCAGACCCATGTCCTTGGCCTGTTGATACTGGTGGAAGGCGGTTTCTGAAATCGGCAAGGGAAAGCCCAGCTGTTCGCCCTGCGCCAGCACGATGCCCAGATCCTTGATGAAGATATCGACGGCGCTTTTCGGGCTGTAATCACCGTCCAGCACATGGGGGACGCGGTTTTCGAACATCCAGGAATTGCCCGCCGAGGCGGTGATGACCTCAAACACCGTCTTGGCATCCAGGCCGCTTTTGATCGCCAGCGCCATGGCCTCCATGGCCGTTGCGATATGCACACCGGCCAGCAGCTGGTTGACCATCTTCATGGTCGATCCGGGGCCGGGGCCGTCGCCCAGTTCGAACACCTTTTCCGCCACGGCGTCGAGCAACGGACGGGCCTGGGCGAAGGCATCGGCGGAACCCGAAGCCATGACCGACAGTTTGCCCGCCGCCGACTTGATCGGCCCGCCGGAAATCGGCGCGTCCAGATAGAGCGCCCCCTTGGCTTCGACCATCCTGGCCAGGGAAACAGCCGTGTCTGGCGGCATGGTGGCGCAGCCGAGGACCACCGCTCCCGGAACCAAAGCATCGAGCACCCCGTCGGGGCCGGTCAGGACCGCCTCCACCTGCTGGGCGTTGACGACGACCACGGCGACGGCGTCCGCCCCCTGGGCGGCTTCGGCCGGGGTTTGAACGGCGCGGCCGCCGGCGGCGGCGAAGATATTGCGCGCATCCTCGGACAGGTCGCAGCCGGCCGTGTCGATGCCCGCCGTCACCAGGGATTTCGCCATGCCCATGCCCATGGCGCCGAGGCCGATCACCGCCGCGCGGTATGCCGTCATGTCGTAAAGTCCTTAGTCGATCAGGTGGTCGGTCAGAGTTTGTCGAGGGCGCCCTTGATGCGGGAGATCGTGTCCTTAAGCCCCTTCATCATGCTGTCGGCGTCCTTTTCCAAGGCCCCCAGGTTCTCGCGCCCGGACTTGATCTGGGCGGCCAGTTTGGCGCGCTCGGCGTTCAGTTTGTCGAGGGCGGTCTGGGCGTCGGCCTGCTTGCGGGCCGCTTCCGACGCCGCCTCCAGGGCTGTCTTGGTTTCCGTATAAAGGCTCGACAGCTTGGCCTCCAGCTCCTGGGCCTCGGCCCGGCGCTTGTCGATATCGGCCTGGGTCGCCGCCAGCTCTTCCTTCTTCTTCGCCACGGCTTCCGCGATGTCCGCGGATTCCTTCATGAACTTGTCTTGCGCCGCTTTCATGGCGATGCGTTCCTCGGCGACCTGGGCACGCAGACGGGACATGTCATCCTGGGCCTGGGACACATCCGATGCATAGTCGACCGCCGCGACGATGGCCAGGCCGGCCACCACGAACAACGCCAGGGCGACACGCTTCCAGGTGGCTGCCGACCCGTCCATGCCGATGGCGCTGGAAAGCCCGCCCAAGGCGGACTTCTTGGCAGCGCCGTCAGCCGCCGTCTTGGCCGCCGGGTCCGGGGCCGCCGCCGTCTTGCTATCCGCCTTCGGCGCCGGTTTGGCCGCCGGTTTGGCTGTGCTGTTCTTGCCGTTCTGTTCGCTCATGGATTTCGGTCCTCGCAATGGATGTGAAGGCCTCCCGCCCCGATCTAAAGGTCATTATAGAGCACCCCGGCCCCAGGGCCAGAGGGCAGGAACGGCTGAAAAGGTCCGGTTTTCAAGCCTGCCGGCACGACATGTCAGCAAGATGGCTGGCGGCACGGGGCGAAACCGTTATGATGGCCGCCGTCGATACCGCCCACACCATCCACAAGACCGCCCGCCATGATCATTTCCAAAATTACCCTGCGCCGACTGTCGCTGCCCCTGAAGGTGCCGTACAAGCTTGCCTTCGGCGCCGTCACCGCCTTCGACACCATCCTGGTCACCGTCCACGGCAACGGCGGCGAATACGGCTTCGGCGAAGCGACGATCCTGACCGGCTATACCTCCGAAACCATCGACAGCGCCTGGGCCAAGGTCCGGGAATTGGCGACGGCGATAAAGGGACGGGACGCCGCGTCGGCCAAGGAGTTGGCCCTCACTCATCTCAAGAAGGCGCCTTTTGCCGTGTCTTCCGTGGTGACCGCCATTGAGATGGCGGAAGGCAGCCCTTTCCTGAACATCACCCAGGATACCCCCGTGCCGCTTCTGGCGATCCTCAGTGCGTCCGATGAGGCCGGCATCGTGGCTGAGCTGGAACGTCACCGCCAGGCCGGTTACGGCACGGTGAAGGTCAAGGTCGGGTTCGAATGGGAGTCCGACGCCAAGCGTCTGAAATTCATCCAGGACGAAGTCGGCCGCCTGCCCGCCGGGACCCTGAAGCTGCGCATCGACGGCAACCAGGGATTTTCCCAGGCCGACGCCCTGGCCTTCACCCGCATTCTCGCCCCCGATCATATCGAACTGTTCGAACAGCCCTGCCACATGGACGACTGGGACGCGGCCAAGGCCGTTTCAGATATTTCCGCCGTGCCCATGATGCTGGACGAAAGCATCTATGGGCCGGCCGAGATCGAGCGCGCGGCGGAAAGCGGCAGTGCCCGGTTCGTGAAGCTGAAACTGATGAAGGCGGGATCGCTCGCCGCCCTGGCCGAGCAACTGACCCGCATCCGCGAACTGGGGATGGAGCCGGTTCTCGGCAACGGCGTGGCCGCCGACCCGGGATGCTGGATGGAAGCCTGCATCGCGCGCAGCCATATTTCCAACGCCGGGGAAATGAACGGCTTTCTGAAGCCGCACCAGACCCTGTTCGCCGACCCCATCCGCATGGACCGCGGCGCCATGATCCTGACGCCCAAGACCCCTGCGCTGATCGACGACGCGGCGCTGGACGCGCTGGCGACGGAAACCGTTCGGATGGCCGCCTAGGCATGCTGGATATTCTCGGGCAACCGCCGGTGACGCTGGCCTTGCTGGCACTCGCCATATTTCTTGGCGGCACCATGAAGGGCATTTCCGGGATCGGCCTGCCGATCATCACCATGTCGATCATCTTCACGTTCGATTTGCTGCCGGCCAAGGACACCATCGCCTTCGTCGTCATGCCGATCCTGGTCACCAACCTGTGGCAGGCGATCCGGTCCAGCGGCTGGATGGAGACGCTGAAGGAACACTGGCTGTTGATCGCCGTGTTCCTGCCCTGCCTGTTCCTGGGCTCGCGGATGCTGGCCGGCATGGATACCAAGGGGGTGTTCCTGGTGCTCGGCTGCATCGTCGCGGCCTTTGCCGCGTCGAACATGTGGAAGCCGCATCTGGACCCCCTGACGCCGCGCACCCGGCTTTGGGCCGGGCCGCTGGCCGGCGTTACCGGCGGTCTGCTGGGCGGTCTGTCCACCGTCTGGGGCCCGCCGATCATCATGTATCTGGTCATGCTGCGGCTGCCCAAGGACGTCTGGGTGCGCGCCGTCGCCTTGGTCTATGTCACCGGCGCCGTGCCGCTGGCCGCGTTCTACTGGTCCAACGGGGTTCTGAACCCGTCGAACGTCTGGCTGTCGACGGCGGCCTGCGTTCCCGGCATGGCGGGCATTCTGGCCGGCGAACGCATCCGCCGGCACATCAATGAAGAGGCCTTTCGCCGCGCCATGCTGGTGCTGCTGTTCCTGATCGGCCTGAACCTGATCCGCCGCGCCGTTTTCTGATACGCTGATCCGCCCCGTTTCCGAAGGAGACGCCCATGGACTTCGCAGATCCGAACCTCTGGCTCAGCCTGTTCACCCTGACGGCGCTCGAGATCGTTCTCGGCATCGACAACCTTGTCTTCATCTCCGTGATCGCCGCCAAACTGCCCGCCGCGCAGCAGGAAAAGGCGCGCAAGCTGGGCCTGGCGGCCGCGCTCGGCATGCGAATCGTTCTGCTTGCCTCCATCGCCTGGATCATCGGTCTGACGGCCCCCATCTTCACCATCCCCTTCATTGACCATGTCGTGTCCTGGCGCGACGTGATCTTGCTGGCCGGGGGCGTGTTCCTGTTGGCCAAGGGCACCCATGAGATCCACAACACCATCGAAGGCGACGAGGAAGAAGCCCCCGTCACCAAGGCGGCCGCCTTCGGTGCGGTGGTCGGCCAGATCATCGTGCTCGACATCGTGTTTTCCATCGACAGCGTGGTCACCGCCGTCGGTATGTCCGATCAGTTGCCGGTGATGATCACCGCCGTCGTGATCGCCATGGTGATCATGATGTGGTCGTCGGGTCCGGTGGCACGCTTCATCCAGGATCATCCGACGACCAAGATGCTGGCCCTCGCCTTCCTCTTGCTGGTCGGCATGGCCTTGGTCGCCGACGGCATGCATTTCCACATTCCGCGTGGATACCTGTACTTCGCCATCGCCTTTTCCATGCTGGTCGAGATATTGAACCTGGCGGCCCAGCGGCGGCGGAAACGCCAGCGCGCGGCCAAAGCCGGCTGACGGCGGGAACCGGCGATGCTCAACATCCTATGGGCGATCCTGCCGATCTTCGTGCTGATCGTTCTGGGCAACCTTCTGCGCCGGAACGGCATTCCGTCGATCGAGTTCTGGAACCTGAACGACAAGCTGGTCTACTGGGTGCTGTTCCCGAGCCTGTTGTTCTATAAGACCTCGACCACAGAACTGGCCGGTGGCTTCCTCGGCCCACTCGCGGCGATCATTCTGACAGGGCTTGTCGCGGCGGTCGTCGTGTCGTTGGTCCTGGGTCTGGCGCTCGGCTTCAACCGGCCCCAGGCGACCAGCATCCTGCAGGGCTCGGCCCGCCACAACACGTTCATCGCGCTCGCCATCGCCGAACGCCTGTTCGGCGCGGATGGACTGGCCGTGGCCGCGCTGTGCACGGCGGTGCTGATCCCGCCGACCAATGTCCTGATCATCAGCCTGATGAACATCATGCTGCACCAGGGCGGCGGCGGCAGCCTGTGGGCCCCCGTGGCCCGGGATCTGGCGCGCAATCCCCTGATCCTTTCGGTGGCCTTGGGCATGGGCGTTCAGTACATCGGGATCGGAGAAATTCCGGTGGTCCACGAAGCAACGGGCATGCTCGGCCGCGCGGCCCTGCCCATCGTGCTTCTGGCCGTCGGCGCGAACATTCGCCTGCACGAGATGAAGGCCTCGGTCGCCCCCATCGCGCTTGCCACGGCGGTCAAGTTCCTGGTCTTCCCGGCGGCCGCCTGGGCCATGTGCTGGCAACTGGGGATCACCGGCGTGCCCGCCTATGTCATCACCATCTTCGCAGTGATGCCGATGCCGCCGTCATCCTTCACCATCGCCCGCGAGATGGGCGGCGACGCGCCATTGGCCGCCAGTATGATCACCTTACAGACACTGTTGAGCCTGATCACCGTCCCCGTCAGTCTTGTGATCGCGCAAAAGCTATTCTAATCGTTGGATGCCGGGCGGCGTCCGGCATCAAAAAACCGACGGGGAGGCAGCGTATGGCACAGCGCGATCATTTCGCCACGCGGCTGGGATTTGTCCTGGCCGCCGCCGGGTCGGCCGTGGGGCTCGGCAATATCTGGAAATTCCCCTTCATGACCGGACAGAACGGCGGCGGCGCGTTCCTGGTGCTCTACATCGTCTTCGTGCTGACCATCGGGCTCAGCGTGATGCTGGCCGAATTCGCCATCGGCCGCGCCGGACAGCGCAACCCCGTGGGCTCGTTCCGCGCGCTCAAGGGCGGGGCCTGGCCTGCCGCGGGCGGGCTCGGCGTGATCGCCGGTTTCGTCATCCTGTCGTTCTATTCCGTGGTCGGCGGCTGGACCCTGGCCTATGCCATCAAGTCCGTAACGGGGGCGCTTGCGTCCAACGACCCCAAGGTCCTGGGTGCTGCCTTCGGCACGTTCATCGCCGACCCCCTGGACGTGATCGGTTTCCACACCGCCTTCATGGTGCTGACCCTGGTGATCGTCGCCGGCGGCGTGCGCCATGGGATCGAACGGGCGGCACGCATCCTGATGCCGATCCTGGCGCTGCTGGTCATCGTCCTGGCCGTCCGCGCCGTGACCCTCGACGGCGCCGCCAAAGGCATCGCCTTTTTTCTGACCCCCGATTTCTCCAAGGTGACCTGGAACACGGTGAACGCCGCCCTGGGGCAGGCGTTCTTTTCCCTGTCATTGGGCATGGGGACTATGATCACCTATGCCAGCTACCTGAACCGGCAGGTCAACCTGCCCAAGACCGCCGCCCAGGTGACGCTTCTCGATACAGGCTTCGCCGTGATCGCCGGGTTGATGATCCTGCCCGCCGTGTTCGCCTTCGGCTTCGACCCGGCGGCCGGCCCCGGACTGACCTTCATCACCCTGCCCGCCGTGTTCGCCCAGATGCCGGCCGGTGCACTGTTCTCTTTCCTATTCTTCACCCTCCTGGCCATCGCGGCCCTGACTTCGGCGGTGTCGATCATCGAACCCGTGGTGTCCTACCTGATCGACGAACGGAAACTGTCCAGACGAACCGCGACTTGGGGGGCCGGGGCGGTGATCTGGGCCTTGGGCGTGCCCTCGGCCCTGTCGCTGGGCCCATGGAAGGACATCACGGTCGGCGGCAAGGGCATCCTGGATGCGGTCGATTACCTGGCGTCCAACATCATGCTGCCGCTCGGCGGGATCCTGATCGCACTGTTCGTCGGCTGGTCCGTCGCCGCCCGTGCCGTCGACGAGGCACAGTCCGGCGGGGACCATCCCTTCGCCCTGGCCCGAGTTTGGATCTTCATCTGCCGTTTTGTCGCCCCGGCAGCGGTGGCCTGGGTGATGATCAGCGGCCTGTGATCCCACCCCCGACAAAAATGGCTAACCTTTGATTTTGATCAACACGGCTTTGCAAAATGATGATAACAAGTCGCATTCGCAGTACGGATCATCAAATGCAACACCATGTTTCTTTCTCCCGCCGCCTTATTTTCACAGCACTTGTCCTAAGCCTGTCATTTGCGGCGGCACCCGCCCGGGCAACCGATTACGCCACCGCCGCAGAGCTTGGCAAAGCCTTGTTCTTCGACCCCAACCTGTCGAAAAACCGCACCCAGGCTTGCGCCACTTGCCACAACCCGGCCAATGCCTTCACCGACCCCAGGGAAACCGCCGTGGGGCGCGCGGTGTCCCTGGGTGACGACGGCACGTCGCTGGGCGACCGCAACACCCCGACGGCGGCCTATGCCAAATTCGCGCCCAAGTTTCAGCGCCTGAAGGACGGGCGTTATGTCGGCGGCCAGTTCCTGGACGGGCGGGAGCCGGATTTGGCGGGCCAGGCCGGCGGCCCGCCCCTCAATCCAATCGAAATGGGCATGCCGGACAAGGCCAGCGTGGTGAAACGGCTGTGGGAATATCCGCCCTATGTGACGGCTTTCGCCAAGCTGTTCGGCCCCAAGGTCACGGACGACACGGATGCCGCCTATGCGGCCATGACCCAAGCCATCGCCGCCTTCGAGCAGACGGAAGAATTCGCGCCCTTCGATTCCAAATACGACCGTTTTCTGAAGGGCGAGGCCAAACTGACGGACCAGGAAGAACTGGGGCGTCTGCTGTTCTTTTCCCAGCAGTTCACCAACTGCAACCAGTGCCATCAACTGCATGCGGTGCAGCCGGCCAAGGGCGAGACCTTCACCAACTACCAGTTCCACAACATCGGAATTCCCGTAAACACCGCCGTGCGTCAGGCCAACGGATCGAAGCCCGGCCATATCGACCATGGGCTTCTCGACAACCCGGCGGTGACGGACAAGGCCCAGGACGGCAAGTTCAAGGTGCCGACTCTGCGCAACGTGGCGGTGACCGGCCCCTATATGCACAACGGCGTGTTCAAGGATTTGCGGACGACCGTGTTATTCTACAACAGGTACAACACCAAGGACCCGGAACGCCTAATCAACCCGGAAACGGGCAAGCCCTTCCGCGCGCCCGAGGTCCCGGCGACCTTATCCGTTAAGGAACTGACCCACGGCCCGGCGCTCGACGACAAACGCATCGACGCCCTGGTCGCGTTCATGAAGACCCTGACCGACCGGCGGTATGAAGCACTGCTGGAGAAATAAGCGCCCCTAAGCCCGTTCCTTAGCTTCCGGCGGAGGTCTTGGATTGGATGTAGTTGGGCAGACCCATCTTCTCGATCAGGCCAAGCTGCTTTTCGCACCAATACAGGTGGTCTTCCTCGGTATCCTCAAGCAGGCCGGTCAGCATCTGGCGGGTGACATAGTCGCCTTCCTTCTCACACAGGGCGATGACCTTCACCAATTCCTTCTGCACGAAGATTTCATAGGCCAGATCGTTCTTGATCATGGACGGCACGTCTTTGCCGATCTTCAGCTTGGCCCGGGCGGCCACGTCGGGCGTGCCTTCCAGGAACAGGACGCGTTCGATGATCTTGGCGGCATGGTCGAGCTCTTCTTCCTGCTCGTGCTTCATGCGCTCGTACAGCTCTTCCAGGCCCCAGTCCTGATACATCCGCGAATGGATGAAGTACTGGTCGGCGGCGGACATCTCATGGGTCAGCAGGCCGTTGAGGGCAGTGATGACTGTTTTCTTGCCTTTCATAACGCGGCGCTCCTTACGCTTGGGACTGGATGTAATTGGGAAGGCCCATGTCCTTGATCAGGCTGATCTGGGTTTCCAGCCAGTCCAGGTATTCCTCTTCGTCCTCGAGAATGCCGTCGAGGAGTTCGCGCGAAATGAAGTCGCCCTTCTTTTCGCACAACGCGATGGCGTCGCGCAGGTCGGCGATCGACTGCTCTTCCAACGCCAGGTCGCATTTGACGATTTCCTCGGTGTTCTCGCCGATGCGCAGTTTGCCCAGGTCCTGCAGGTTGGGCAGGCCGTCGAGGAACAGAATGCGGGCAATCAGCTTGTCCGCCTGCTTCATGTCCTTGATGGATTTTTTGTATTCGTGTTCGCCAATGTCATCCAAACCCCAATCGTTGAAGATGCGGGAATGGAGAAAATATTGGTTGATGGCGGTCAGTTCGTTCTTGAGGATCAGATTGAGGCGCTTGAGCACCTCCGCATCGCCCTTCATGTGTTGTCTCCATTGATGCGAATAAGGGTCAGGCCCGTGTTGTACTCACATTTACACAGTTCCAAAATGATCGCAAGAACATTGATTTTACTTGATAATTTTGAAAATCATTCGCAAGCGCAATTCCCGAAAATGGGCCTGGCGGCCCTGTTGTTCTGTGCCGCTCTGGCCGTGGCGTCGCCCGCTGCCGATGCCCAAGGTGGGTCCTGCCGCGCCTGCGATGAAAATCCCGACCGCTGCATCGATGCCTGCACGCTGCTGATCGACGGCGGCCTGCGGGATGCCGGAACCCTGTCCAAGGCCTTCAAGAACCGGGGTGACGCCCATGCCCGCAAGGGGGCGCTTGATGCCGCCGCCGCCGATTACGGCCGGGCCATGGCGTTGGTCCCCGGCGACGCCGCCGCCGTCAACAACCGGGGGATCATCCTGAACCGCCAGGGCCGGTTCGACGCGGCGATCGACGATTTCAGCCGCGCCATCGCCCTTGAACCCGGGCGCGCGGCCTTCCGTATCAACCGCGCCCGCGCCCATCATGGCAAAAAGGACTACACCGCCGCCGTGGCCGACCTGGACCACGCCATAGCACTCACCCCCGAAGACCCGCGCGCCTTGAACAACCGGGCCGGCGCCCAGATGATGCTGGGCCGCCATGACGCGGCGATCCGGGACCTGGACCGCGCCATCGCCCTTGATCCCGACTATCCTGTCGCCTTCAACAATCGGGGCATTGCCCGAGCGGGTCAGGGCGACTTCACCGCCGCCATCCGGGATTACGACCGCGCCCTGGCGCTGCGCCCCGATTACGCCAAGGCGCGCGAAAACCGCCAACAGGCGATGCGCAAACAACGCCAGGCCCCGGCCGAAACCCTGGACCTGCCGCCGCCGGAACCCGCCATGGAACAGATGCCCGCCCTCTTGACCGGCGTCCCCGAACCGGTCGCGGCGCCGCAACCCGACCCCGAACCGGCGCGGGCTTCCCCACCCCCCGCCGCCGCGACGGCGGCAACCGTGGCGCAAGTGCCCACAGCCCCCGTACCCGCACCTGCACCCCGCATGCCGGTGGCGACGGCACCGCCCCCGCCACCGCCGCCATCTCCCGCATCTCCGCCGCCCCCCATGGCGCCGCCAGGCCCATCCCTGCTGGACCGTTTCCTCGCCACGGAAAACACCCTGCGCGCCGCCGACGCCGCGACCATCGTGCGTTATCAAGTGCGTCTGCGTGAAACGGGCCACTATGCCGGGGGCGCCGACGGCAGGCTCAGCCGTGCCTTGTTGCAGGCGGTCGCGGCCTGCATGGAAGCAGGTTGCACACTCCCGTAAACAGCCTCGGCCACGGGCCCGCGTCGTCACAAATTTGTGTCTTGCGACCCCCCGCTTTTGCCCTGAAAGTCGGCGGGTATTCCCGGTGGGGTTAAGCAGTTTTTGCACTGTCGAATTCTGCACAACGCGGCACTCAATTGCCGCGATCAGCCACCTATGGGAGTAGCCAACGATGACCAGTTCCGACAATTCCCTGAAGCCCGTGGCCTCGCGCCGCGACGTTATGAAAGCCGTGGGCCTGGGCCTGGCGGCGGCCGCCCTGCCCACCGGCCTGGCGATCGGCGGCAACCCGGCACGCGCCGCCGCCCCCGCCGATGCGATCATGAAAACCATCGGCAAGACCGGCCAGCAGGTGCCCGCCATCGGCATGGGCACCTACCTTGTCTATGACACCATCCCGGGTGAGCCGCGCAACCATCTGCGCGAGGTCCTCAAGCGGTTCTACGACGGCGGCGGACGGGTGGTCGACACCTCGCCCCTCTACGGCACGGGCGAACTGACCCTCGGCGATTCCGCCTCGGCCCTCGACATCAACGACAAGCTGTTCATCGCCAACAAGATCTGGTCGACAGGCGACTTCCTGTTCGACGACAGCCACGCCCAGCGTAGCCTGGACGAATCCCGCCGCCGCCTGTGGCGCAAACAATTCGACGTGATGCAGGTCCACAGCCTGACCAACATCGCGGTCATCCTGCCGATCCTGAAAGTCTGGCAGAAGGAGGGCCACATCAAGCACGTCGGCATCACCCATCACGAGCCGCCCTACTTCGACCTGCTGGAAAACTGGATCAAGAAGGGTAAGCCCGACTTCGTGCAGGTCCATTATTCCATCTTCAACCGCCTTGCGGAAAAGTCGATCCTGCCCGCCGCCGCCGACGTGGGGGCCGCCGTGCTGGTCAACATGCCGTTCGAAAAGGCCCGCCTGTTCAAGCTGGTCGAGGGGCATAAGGTGCCCGATTTCGCCAAGGACTTCGCCGCCAACTGGGCCGAGTTCTTTTTGAAGTGGATCGTCGCGCACCCGGCGATCACGGCGGCCATACCGGCGACGGCCAATCCGGACCATGCCTCGGAAAACATCGGCGCCCTGAAGGGCCCCCTGCCCGACCAGAAGATGCGCGACCGCATGGTCAAGCATATGGAGACCATCCCCGGCTTCGCCGACCTGGACAAGGCGCCGCGCTATCCGGGCAAGAAGTATCCAGGCGTGATCGCCAAGGCGCGGGCGGATATGAAGGCGCGGGGTTAAGCGGTCAAAGGTACGGCCCGGGCAGGATGGGACTGCCGTCGCGGAACCGGTCCGCCCGGAACCGCGTCACATCATGGCCCGGGTCGCGCCCGACCACCATGTCGGCCATGACCCGGCCGATGGCCGGGCCGATGCCGAAGCCGTGGCCGGACAGACCCGTGCAGATGAACATGCCGGGCAGCATCGGATCCTCGCCCAGGGTCGGCACCACGTCGGGGGTGACGTCGATCATCCCGGCCCAGGCCTCGGCCAACTTGATACCCGCCAGGGCCGGATAGCGTTTGACCATGCGCTGCTCCAGCCGGCGGACCTCGGCGGGGGTCGGCTCCGGGTTCAGCACGCGGGTCTTCTCGAACGGGCTGATCTCGTCGGCGGACCACCGCGTCGGCATACCCCAGGCGCCGGGATAGCCTTCGGGTGCGCCCGCATGCAGGCGGATGTCGCGCCACGACGCCCCCATGGCCTTGATGAACTTGGTGGCGTACTTGAAGGACTTGCGCGACAGGTAATGGTCCGCATGCGTGCCCGTGGCCAGGGTATAGCCACCGTCGGCCCGCCGCCTAAGGCAGAACCCGACGTCGCGGATGTTGGGCACGTCGGGCTGGTTGTCGAACAGCATGGGCGCCGCCTCGGTCCGCGCCACGGTGCAGCGCACGGCCAGCTGCGGCACGTCGATGCCGACGTTGGACGCGAAATGAGTGGTCCAGGCCCCCGCCGCCAGCACCACGGCATTGCAGGACACCCGGCCCTTCTCCGTGACCACGCCGGAAACCCGCCCGCCGGTGACGTCCAGGGTCCGCACGGCGCAATCCTCGATCACCGCGACGCCCAGGCGCTGCGCCGCCCGCGCCAGGGCCGGGACGGCGGCGAAGGGCTCACCCCGGCCGTCGCTGGCCGTATACATGCCGCCCGTATAGGTGCCGGGCAGGCCCGGATAGAGGGCCCGCAGGTCCGCCGGCGACAGCAATTTGGTGTCGAGCTGATACTCCTTGGCCCGGTCCAGCCAGCCCTCGTAGCGCGCCATTTCCGCCTGAGTGGTGGCGAGGTAGAGACAGCCGCCCTGGGTGAAGGTCAGGTCCGCCTCTCCCGTCTCCGCCGCCAGGCCCTGCCAGATGCGGTTGGCCTCGATCATGATCGGCAGTTCGGCAAGGTCGCGGGCCTGCTGGCGGATCCAGCCCCAGTTGCGCGATGATTGTTCGCCCGCGACCCGGCCCTTTTCGCACAGCACGACCTTCTGCCCGCGCTGGGCCAGGAAATAGGCCGTCGCCGTGCCCGCCACCCCGGCGCCGATGACGACGACGTCTGCTGCGTCGGGCAGCTGATCGGCGAAACGGACAGGCGTGTTCTTATCGGAAATCGGCGGCACGGCAGAAGCCCCAAGTGGTCCTGCGATATTGGCACGGAAAATTCCAGACGCCTATATGCTGAATTGCCCCTTGCCGCGCCCCGCCGTGATGGGGTTTTCTAGGGCTTCAAGTGGCGCAAAGCCCGCATCCGTTCCCCATCCAAGTTGAAGACCTCTTATGGACACATACGACTACATCATCATCGGCGCCGGATCGGCGGGCTGCGTGCTGGCCAATCGGCTGTCGGCGGACGGCAAGAATTCCGTCTGCGTGCTGGAAGCCGGACCGCCCGACTGGAACCCGATGATCCATATTCCGGCGGGCTTCATGAAGCTGCTGGACCACAAGACGTTGAATTGGCGCTATCAGACGGAGCCGACGGAATGGACCGCGGGCCGCGCCATTCCGGTGCCGCGCGGCAAGACTTTGGGCGGATCGTCGTCGATCAACGGCAACGTCTACAACCGCGGCAACCGCGAGGACTATAATTCCTGGGCCCAGATGGGCAACCGGGGCTGGGGCTATGCCGACGTGCTGCCCTATTTCAAGCGTTCGGAAAAACGCATCGGCGAGGCCGACGAGCGGTTCCGCAGCCGGGACGGCGCGCTGACCGTCACCGACACGGACATGCCCCACGAGCTTTGCGAAGCCTTCATGGACGGCGCCGAAGCCTGCGGCATCCCGCGCAACCCCGATTATAACGGCGCCACCCAGGAAGGCGTGGCCTATACCCAGCGCACGATCCACAACCGGCGGCGGATGAGCGCCGCCCGGGCCTTCCTGCATCCGGCCATGAAGCAGGGGAAACTCAACGTCATCACCAGTGCCCATGCCACGGGCCTGGTGATGGACGGCCGGCGCGTCACCGGCGTGCGCTACCTGAAGGGCGGGCGCGGCGGCCAGACGCACGAGATCGCGGCGCGCAAAGAGGTGATCCTGTCCGGCGGGGTGATCAACTCACCGCAGCTTCTGCAACTGTCCGGGATCGGCGATCCGGCCCATCTGGGCGAATTGGGCATCGACATCCGCCATGCCCTGCCCGCCGTGGGCCTGGGTCTGCGCGACCATTACGCGCCGCGCTTCACCGCCCGGGTCAAGAACGTGGGCAGCCTCAACCAGCGCGCCCAGGGCCTGGCCCTGGTGCCCGAGGTTGCCAAATGGCTGCTCGGCAAGCCCAGCGTGCTCGGCCTGCAGGCGACCATGGTCTACGCCTTCTGGCGCTCCGACCCGGCCATCGCCAACTCGGACCTGCAGCTGACCTTTACCCCGGCCAGCTACGTGTCGGGCCGCCAGACCGTGCTCGACAAGTTTCCCGGCATGACCGTGGCTTCCTGGCAACAGCGCCCGGAAAGCACCGGATACGTGAAGGCGGTCAGCACCGACCCCTTCGACAAGCCGGTCATCAACCCCCGCTATCTGGAGCACGAGACGGACCGTCAGGTCCTGCTCGCCGGCATGAAGCTGGTGCGCCGCATCCTGCGCTCCGCCCCCATGGCCAAGTATTTCGACGGCGAGGAGTTTCCCGGCGACCATGTCCGGTCCGACGATGAATTGATGGAAGCGGCCAAGATCCGCGCCACCACCACCTTCCACCCCATGGGCACCTGCCGCATGGGCCCGGCGACGGACAAATCGACCGTGGTCGACGACCAGCTGCGCCTGCACGGGCTAGAGGGACTGCGCGTGGTCGACGCCTCGATCATGCCCAACATGCCGTCCGCCAACCTGAACGCGGCGACCATCATGATCGCGGAAAAGGCGGCGGACATGATCCTGGGCAAGACGCCGCCGGCGCCGGAGATCATCAAGGACTAAGCGGCTTCCCGCCCGACCTCGTGGTCGGAACATTCCAAAAATTGAATGCTTTCCCGCACCCCCGGGAGTGACTAGAAGGGATGGTCCAAGAACCAGACCGACCGGGAAGCCGATGCAGATACTGGAAATACTCGGCTACGTCGCGTCCGGCGCCGTCTTCGTGACCTTCTGGATGAAGTCGATGATCCCGCTGCGGATCGTCGGGCTGGCCAGCAACTTCCTGTTCTTTTCCTATGGCGTATACGGCGACCTGGTGCCGATCATGGTGCTGCACGGCTGTCTGTTTCCGCTGAACGCCATGCGCCTGATGCAGGCCGTGCGCCTGAAGCGCCGCATCCATGAAATGGCCCATGCGGAATTCGACGTGAAGTCCCTGCTGCCCTTCATGACGGAGCGCCGCGTCGCCAAGGGGGAATTCCTGTGCCGGCGCGGCGACGCCGCCCAGGACATCTTCTATCTGGCGTCGGGCCGCGCCCACATCATCGAACTGGATCTGGAGATCGGGCCGGGCAATCTGATCGGCGAAATCGCCATGTTCGCCCCCGACCGCAAACGCTCGCAGACCGTGGAATGCCGCGACGACTGTGTGGTTCTCGCCATCGCCGAGCAGCGGGTGCTGGAACTGTTCGCCGACAATCCGGAATTCGGGCTCTACCTGATCAAGATGATCGTCGCCCGCCTGTTCGACAACATGAACCGGCCGGCTGTCCTAAGCGCCTGATGGTGCTCAACCCTTGCCGCCGTCCTCCGCCGCGTCGGGGCTGAGGCCGGCCGCGTCCTGCTTGAACAACTCGACAAGCTCCTCCTGGTACTTGCGCGCCTTGACCTGCAGCTTTTGTTGGTCCGCGTAATCGGCGTAATCGTCAAACAGGCGCTGTTCGTCGTGCCGGCGAAAGGCGTCCGTCATCCGCGTGGTCTCGGCATTGGAGAAGCCGAGCCCGCCCAGAACCTCCCGCGTCAGGTCGAGGGCCGACAGGAACGTCTCGCGGCGGATGTGCTTGACCCCTAAGTCCATGAGCCGATGGGCGTGCTGGCGGTTGCGCGCACGGGCGAACACGGGGACGTCGGAGAAGTGGCGGCGCACGATTTCCGCCGTGCGCAGCGATGCCTCGACATCGTCGATGGCCAGCACGAAGGCCCGCGCCTTGCGCGTCTGCGCCGCCTCCAGGATATGCAGGCGGCTGGCGTCGCCGAAGTACGCCCGGCTGCCGAAGCGGGCGACCAGGTCGACCTGTTCCGGGGAATTGTCGAGGGCGATGAACGGGATGCCCCGCGCGCTCAGCACACGAGCCGTGATCTGGCCGAACCGCCCGAACCCGGCGATCACCACATGGCCCATTTCCTCGGGCATGTCGTCGTGGGCGTCGGTGGCCGCGGCCCCCTTGCGGGCGATCAGGCCGTCGGCGGCCAACAGCAGCGGCGTCGACAGCATGGAGAGCGTCACGATGACCGACAGCAATTCGGCCAGGTCGCGTTCGATCACATTGGCGCCCAGCGCCGTGGAAAACAGCACGAAGGCGAATTCCCCGCCTTGCGACACGGCCATGGCCAGCCTGCGCGCGGCGGGCGTGTCGAGCCCGCGCATGCGGCCCAGGACAAAGATCACGCCCGCCTTCACGGCGACCAGACCGGCCACCCCGGCCAGGATTACCAACGTCTGATCGGCCAACAGGTTGAGGTTGAGCGCCATGCCGATGGCCGTGAAGAACAGGCCGAGCAACAGGCCCTCAAAGGGCGCGATATCGGCTTCGATCTGATGGCGGTAGGGGGAATCGGCCAGCAAGGCCCCGGCCAGGAAGGCCCCCAAGGCCGCCGACAGGCCGACCGCTTCCATCAACAGCGCCACGCCGACCACGGTCAGCAGGGCGCTTGCCGTCAAGGCCTCGCGCACGCCGGTCAGGGCGACCAGCTTATAGAGCCGCGACAGGAGGTAGCGCCCAACCACCACGACGGCCAGGATCGCGCCGATGGCAAAGGCCGCATCAACCAGCGACAGGCCCGATCCGGGCGCCCCCGCCCCCCACAACGGGATCATCGCGATCAAGGGGATGGCGGCCAGATCCTGGAACAGCAGGATGGAGAACGCGGCGCGGCCGTGGCGGGTGGTCAACTCGCCCTTTTCCTCCAGCACCTGAAGGACGAAGGCGGTCGATGACAGCGACAGCGCCAGGGCGACAAACACGGCCTTGTCCCAGGAAATACCGAACAGGGTGGCCAGGGGGGTGAGGCAGAGGGCGCAAACGGCGACCTGCCCGGCTCCTAAGCCAAAGATCGATTGGCGCATGGTCCACAGACGCTTGGGCCGCAGTTCCAACCCGATCAGGAACAGCAGCAGGGCCACGCCGTATTCGGCGATGTGGAGGATGCTTTCGACCTGATAGACGGAATAGACGAAGCCCAGCCCGTACGGGCCGATCAACACGCCAGCCGCCAGATATCCCAACACCGACGAGATGTTCAGCTTCTTGGCGAGGGGGGCGGCGATGGCGGCGGCGGCAAGAAAGACCGCGGCCTGGACGAGAAAATTAGCGGTCATATGCTGCCCCGAAATGATGATGGCCTGTGCGAAGGTTCAAACATGGCCCACGGGGCGGGAATTTCAACCGGCGTTTTCGGAATGCTCCCCGCTCAGGCATTCCCGCAACCACGCCCGCGCCTGCTTCAAGGTCGTGAACCGCCGAATCACGTGACCCGATGGGCGTGGATTGGAATCCATAAAGACCTGGAAGACCGTCTGCATTTTCTCGTGCGGTGAAATCAGGCCGGTGAACTTGGGGTTTTCCCGGTCGCCGAAAATTTCCCGCGATTTAGCCGCGTGAGAGGAGCCGATGGCCTCCGTCAGGGCGAACAGGGCGTCGCGGTCGATGTCGGAGAAATCGAACAGGTGATAGCGGTGGCGGTCCCGGTCGGGATGGGCCGCCGTGGCAAGGGCCACTTCCTGAAACTCATAAGGCACGGCGAAACCCGTGAGTGTGACCCACAGCCCTTCGGCCTCGTCGTGAACGGTGAACGGCATGGAATACGCCCGTCAGTGATTTGTCCGCAATCAGCGGAAATCGAAACCGCGCTTTTTCAAGGCATCCCGCAGATGGTCGCGGGGGCGCTGGGCGTATTTCTTGTCGACATCGGCGGACCAGGAGTCGTCCGCCGTCGGCTTGCCCACGGATTCGTAATGCGCCTTCAATTCGGCATTGTAGGTATCGACCACGGCCAGCGCC
>CAXAVJ010000023.1:0-47175 GCA_963972065.1 uncultured Rhodospirillaceae bacterium | reverse complement strand
GGCTGCCGGCGCCAGGCTTCGGCGTGCTGGTGCAGGACCCGGTTGCGCCGCTCGGCGCCGTCCAGGCATCCGGCCTCGGCCAGATAGGCGGGCCAGGCTTCGGCGACGATATCGAGAAAGGTGACCGTCTTCTGCCAATGTTCGGCGAGCTCGTGGTCCGGGCGGATCAGATTCCTGAGGTTCTTGAAGTCGAGCCGCTCCGTCGCGACCTGATCCATCAGGCGGGCCAGTTCCTGGGCCAGGCGCAGCGCCTGGTCCGGCGTTTCGGCGCGCTCGGGAACCGCGCGGATGAGCGATGCCAACAGGGTCTGGCGGCGCATGCCGGGCAGGGCCGGGGGAATGTCGAGGCCGCCCGGTGCGTCGTCCTCGCCGCCCAGCGCCAGGTCGTCGGTGTCGAGGTCACCGAGGGGGGTGAGCCGCGGCAGCAGCACGGTCCGGCCGCCGGCGGCGCGCAGGAACGCCTCGGTCAAGGCGCGGATGGCGCGCCGCGTCGGCAGTAGAACCTGATAATCGGAAAGCCGTTCCGGATCGCCCGCCGTTTCGGCCAGAAGACTTCGCGCCAAAACGTCGACGAAGGGTCGATCCGGGCGGATCGTGAAGATCTTGGAAGTGCCGCTGCCCCCCGGGGGGGTCATCGATAGGTCCGCCCGGCGAAGCGTTCGGACATGTAGTCCTCGGCCTCGGCCAGGCCGTCGGGGGTGCCGACGTGGAACCATTCGCCGTCGTGCATGACGCCGTAAAGCCGCCCGGCCTCAATGGCCTTGTCGTAAACGACATTGAGGGAGAACGCGTCGTCCGGCGTGTCCTCGAACAGGCGCGGATGCAGGATCTGCACACCCGTGAACAGCCAGGGGGCGACCTCCATCTCGGGGCGGCGGGTCAGCTGGCCGTCCGGATCGGCGCAGAAATCGCCGCTCCCTTCGTAGCCGAAGGCTTCGACCGTGGAATGCAGCAGCAGCAGCCCGTCCATCTTGTCGTCATCCCAGCAGGACACCAGGCGCGGCAGGATGGCATGCGGGCCGTTGAGCAACAGGGCGTCCGAATTGGCGACATAGAAGGGCTCATCGCCGAACAGGTGGAGCGCGTTCTTGACCCCGCCGCCCGTCTCCAGGCGCTCGGCCTCGTGGACGACCGTGATGCGCGGCGCGGCGCGCCCGGCGAGATGGCTTTCCAATTGTTCGGCCAGATGGAACACGTTGACCACGGCGTCCGTCACGCCGGCTTCTTCCAGGCGGTCGAGCATGTGGTCGATCAGCGCCCGCCCGTCGACGGCGATCAGCGGTTTTGGTTTGTCGTCGGTCAGCGGACGCATGCGCGTACCCAGCCCCGCGGCCAGGACCATGGCCTTGGTCGGCCCCGGCGCCGACGTCATGGCGTCCGGGGGGGTGCTCACGCCGCGGCCTCGGGCTGGGAGGGTGCCGGGACGGTACGGGTTTCCTCTGGGATGGCAGTGTCGATCCAGGCCTTGACCTCGGCCAGGGCCGGATGGGCGAGGGAGCGTTCCAGCATGCGCCAGACATGGGGAATGTGGGACAGGTACTGCGACTTGCCGTCGCGGTGGCTGAGCCGCGTGAAGATGCCGATGACCTTGGCGTGGCGCTGGGCACCCAGGATCGCGTAACTGGCCCCCAGGGCGTCATGGTCCATGTCAGGGAAGGCGGCCAGGTAGCGTGCCAGCATATGCGCGGTCAGCACGGGATCGACCTCGCGCCGGGCATCCTCCAGCAACGACATCAGGTCATAGACCGGCGAGCCCGCGACCGCGTCCTGAAAGTCCAGCAGCCCGCAGCACTGAATCCCGCTGCGGTCCTTCAGCCAGATCAGGTTATCGACGTGGAAGTCGCGCAGCACCAAAGTCCGGGGCTGGGCCAGAACCTGGCGAAAGGCGGGACGCCAGGCTTCCTGATAGGCCTCGCGGGCATCGTCGTCGATCTCGGCACCGGTGACCGCCGGCAGGTACCAGTCGGTCAGCAGGCTGGCTTCCTCCATCAGCTTGCGTTCGTCATAGGGCGGCAAGGCCCGGGGGATGGCGGCCTCGGGCGCGCGGTCGTGGATATGGATCAGCACGTCGACGGCGCAGGCATAAAGCGCTTCGGCATCGGCGCCGTCGGCCAGCATGCGGGTATAGGTATCGTCGCCCAGGTCTTCCAGCAGCAGCAGGCCGGCGGCCGCGTCCTCGGCATAGACCTCGGGCGCGCTCAGGCCCAGCTTCAGTAGGTGACGGGCCACGGAAACGAAGGGGCGTACGTCTTCCTTGGGCGGCGGCGCGTCCATCAGCACGGCGCGGCGGCCGCCGTCGGTAAGGCGGTAATAGCCCCGGAACGAGGCGTCGGCGGCAAGCACGCTGCGCGCGGCATTGCCCCAGCCGTGTTGGTTCAGGAAACCGGCAATCAGGTCGTCACGTTCAGTCATGGAGCTCCGCTCGTTTCAATCGTTCAGTCCAGTCGCCGCCGCCGGATAGGCTGACCCGTCTTTGGGTTTCGTTGCCGCCCGGCGACAGCCGCAGGTCGAGCCGCCCGCCCGGCAGGTACGGCCCCAGGCGTTCCGGCCATTCGATCAGGGAGATGCCGTCGGCGAAGGCATCCTCGATATCCAGCTCGAAGGCTTCCTCGGGGTCGTTCAGGCGGTAAAGGTCGAAGTGGTACAGGGTGGCGTCCGGCCCGTCATAGGGCTGGACCAGGGTGAAGGTCGGGCTCGGCACTTCTTCGTCCGGGCCCAGAAGGGCGCGAATGAAGCCGCGGGCGATCACGGTCTTGCCCATGCCCAGCCCGCCCCACAGGGCGATCACGTCGCCGGGCCGGCAGACCGCGGCCAGGCGCGCGCCAAGAGACAGGGCCGCATCCTCCCCTTCCAGGGTCAGGACGAAACCGGCCGGTTCCTCGCTTGCATGCGCCATCGCAACCATCGCCGCCCTTTTAACGAAAATACCCTTGCGGGGACAAGGCTTGACCTGACCCGCCGGGCCCGCCATGTAAGGAATCCCGGATAACAGCCCCGAAAAGACCGAAGGAGCAGGCGCAGGTGTCCCAGACGCCGGAACGGACGGATGTGGTGATCATCGGCGCGGGCCCCGTGGGCCTGTTCGCGGTGTTCGAATGCGGCATGCTGGGCCTGAAGTGTCACGTGGTCGACGCCCTGGAAATGCCAGGCGGGCAGTTGAGCGCACTCTACCCGGAAAAACCCATTTACGATATCCCGGGATATCCCCGGATCGGCGCCCAGGATCTGGTCGACCGATTAACCGAACAGGCCGCCCCCTTCGACCCCGTCTACCATCTGGGCAGTCCGGTCACCGGCCTGACGCAGGATGGCGGGATCTGGCGGGTCGAAACCGCCCGGGGGACGGCGATCGCCGCCCCCACGGTCATCGTCTGCGCCGGGGTCGGCGCCTTCGGGCCGAACCGCCCACCCCTGGATGGGATCGAGGCCTATGAAGATCAGGGCCCCGGCCTGGGTGTGAAATACATGGTCGGGCGGATCGAGGATTTCCGCGGCCGCCGCGTGGTCATTGCCGGCGGCGGCGACAGCGCCGTCGACTGGGCGCTCAGCCTGGCGGATGTCGCCGAAAGCCTGGCCGTGGTCCATCGCCGTGCGAAATTCCGCGCCGCCCCCGACAACGTGCGCCGATTGGAAGATCTGGCGGCGGCGGGCAAGGTCGATCTGGTCATTCCCTTTCAGCTGGGTGGTCTTGAAGGGGGTGACGGGCGGCTCGACGCCGTCATCGCCCGCGATCTTGACGGCAACGCGCGGCGGCTTCCCGCCGATGTGCTGCTGCCGTTCTTCGGCATGCTGCAGCAACTGGGGCCGATCGCCGACTGGCAACTGGACCTGCGCGACAACCATATCGCCGTCGACCCGGCGACCATGGTGACGGACCGCCCGGGCCTGTTCGCGGCCGGCGATATCGTCACCTATCCGGGAAAATTGAAATTGATTCTGACCGGTTTCGCCGAAGCCGCCGCCGCCGCCCACGGCGCCCACGCGGTGGCACGGCCGGGCGAGATTTTGCATTTCGAATATTCCACGACCAAGGGCGTGCCCGGTTCGGGGAAGGATTAGGCCACGGCGGCCGAACCCAGGGGGAAAGACGGTTGCGCTTGGGGAGATTCCTGAAAGGCAGCCTTGGGGCTGTGATCTTGCTGGCGACGGCGATTTTGAGCGGCACCGCCGCGTCGGAAGGCCCGCCACCCGCCGCCGTTCCTTGCCTGCGGTGTCACGGGCCCGCGCATCTTGCCGAGAAACCCCGCGTGCCGTCGATCCTGGGCCAGGACGCCAAATACCTGATCCATCAGATCGCCGCGTTCCAGCGGGAATTCGTGCCGCGGGGCAGCGGCTTCACCCGCCTGGAGCGCAAGCACCCGGTGATGAACGCCCAGGCGCCAAAGGTTGATCACAAGGATGTCGGTATTGTCGCCGGCTATTTTTCACGCCAAGCTTGCGTCAACGCCCGCGACCTGGACGGCGGCCCGTCATCTCCCCCGCCCAAACCCTTGCTGGCGACCCGGTGTTTTCTGTGTCACGGCGCGGCGGGGCACAGCCGCCATATGTTCATTCCGACCCTGGCCGGGCAGCGGCAGGGTTATCTGCGCAGACAGTTGTTGTCGTTCCGCGATACCCATTGGATCGATCTGACCCGGCCGGGCCAGTCGCGCGTGCACAGCATGATGACCCGCCAGGGTGCTTATCTGACCGACGCGCAGATCGACGATCTGGCCGCCTATTTCGCGGGTCAGCCGTGCCGGTAATTCGGGAATGCCCGAGGGGCGTCAGTTCATGGGATGGCGGTAGATCAGGCGGCCGTCGTCGTCGACCGTGAAATAGTCCGGCAGATCCGGATGGTCGATCAGTTCGTCAGACTCTTCCAATTCCAGGTTCTGCTCCGACACGTAGGCCACATAGGGTGACTTGTCGTGGTTTTCCGCCAGCAGGTGATAGAACGGCTGGTCCTTGCGCGGACGCACGTCGGCGGGAATGCTGTCGTACCATTCCTCTGAATTGTTGAATTCGGGATCGATATCGAACACCACGCCGCGGAATCCATAGACGCGGTGGCGGACGAATTCGCCGAGCGGGAATTTCGCGAATGATCTACTCATGACCTTGTGGTCCTTTTATTGCCTTCTTCCGAGGGCGGCTGTTCGCAGGCGCACCCTCAATATAGTGCGTCGGTGTACGGAGTCAAAGTCAGCCGAAAGTCAGGGGTCAAGGGTCAGCCGACAGGGGCCCCGTTCGCCCGCGTTTCCGCATAGGCGATCAGCACGCCGCCGTCGGGCAGGGGCGTGTTGACGAATTCCAGCACACGGCCGTCGGCGCATTCGATGGTGTCGCGGGTGACCTCGCGCCGGGTCATGGCGGACAGAATGTGCGCTTTCTTGGTGTCCCAGTCGCCGCCGGTGGCGGCCAAGGGGCGGGTCGCCTCGACGAAGTCGCTGACATGGGTGCCGGCGCTCAACCCGTCGCCGCCGACATCCCACAGCCGGGCAAAGGCCGGGTTCCAGAACTTGAGCCGCCCGTCCGATCCGAACACGGCGATGGCCTCGCCGAGGTTTTCCAGGCTGGCGCGGTAGACGGCGTCGCGCGCGTTGTTGGCGCTTTCCAGGTCCAACTGGTCGGTCACGTCGTCATAGCCGAAGGAAAGTCCGCCCGACGGCATGGGGTAGGCGACGGCGCGCAGTGTCCGCCCGTCGGGCAGATGCATGAGATCGCCCATGGGGTCGCCGGCCTCGTCGAACAGGGCAAGTTGCTCCATCTTGTAGGCGCGGAAATCGGGAACCTCGGGCAGGCGGCGTTCGGCGCGCAGATGTTCGAGGATTTCCGGGAAATCGCGGCCCTCGTCCAGCCATGCGGCATCAAGCCGCCACATGTCGCGGTAGGCCTCGTTGAAGAACACCAGCTTGGTATTGCGGTCGAAGATGGCGATGCCGGTGCCGAGGCCCTTGAGCACGGCCTGGGCCATCTGCGCCCAGGGCGGCAGGGCGGCGGGTTCGGCGGCCGCGGGGGGGGCCGGGTTTTCGCCCGAGCCATGGGGGAAGGCATATCCGATCAGGCCGCTGACGGCGCTGTCCGGCGCGTCCTCTCCGTCGCCGCCGCCGTCGGTGGCGAGCGGACATTCGGTGACGTCGAAGGATTTGGTTTCGCCGGCGTTTTCCAGGTCCTGGACGCGGGTCACCGCGCGGGCCTCGTCGCGGGCCGTTTCCGCCTGGCCGTCGTCGGGGCCGGCGACGCGCTGGTTGAGGGCGGCCTGATTGGTGAACACGACGCGCAAGTCGCCGTCGCGCAGCCAGATCGGGAACGGCAGGGCATCCAGCAGGCCGCGCAGGTGCAGGTCGCGGGCTTCCGGCAAGTCACCCTCGCCGGTCAGATCGATCAGCAGTTTGGCGGCGGCGGAAATGTCGCGCATCCACACCATATCGGCCAGCGCCTTGCCGTCCTTGGCGCTGGCGCGGGCCCCCACGGCCTGGACCATGCGCCGGCCGCCGGAATCGGCGGTGGTCAGCACGATTTCGAACCGCCGGCCTTCCTCGTGCAGGAAAGTGACGGAGGCCTTCAGCCGTTTCGCCGAATCGCCGTCGAAGCAGGCGATGACGTCTTCGAACTTGGCGTTGGTGCCGTCGGCCAGCGACAACAGCGACGCCAGCTTGCGCGAGCAAGTGATGCCGCCCGATCCGCGGTCCCACAGAAACAGGCCGTCGGGCGATCCGGCCAGGATTTCCCGGGCCTTGACGGCCACGGCTTCGATCCGCCGACGCTCGTGTTCGGCCTCGCCCGCGCGGCGCCGGAACATCCAGGCGACGATCAATAGCAGGCCCGCGCCGAGCAGCAGGCCGGCGCTGAATGCACTGATGGGGGTGATATTGCTTAGCACGCAGGGATGTTAATCATTGAACTGCCTGATAACAAAGCAAAAGGCGGCGCTTGCGCGCCGCCTCTTAACCTTTTTCGGCCGTACGGCCGGATTAGTAACGATAGGCGTCCGTCTTGAACGGGCCTTTGACCTCGACGCCGATGTAGTCGGCCTGGTCCTTGCGCAGGGTCGACAACTGCGCCCCCAGCTTTTCCAGGTGCAGCATGGCGACTTTTTCGTCCAGATGCTTGGGCAGCACGTAGACCTCGTTCTTGTACTTGTCGCCGCGGGTCCACAGCTCGATCTGCGCCAGGGTCTGGTTGGTGAAGCTGGCGGACATCACGAAGCTGGGGTGGCCGGTGGCGCAACCCAGGTTGACCAGGCGTCCTTCGGCCAGAAGGATGATGCGCTTGTCGTCGGGGAAGGTGATTTCATCGACCTGCGGCTTGATGTTGTTCCACTTGAAGTTCTTCAACTTGGCGACTTCGATTTCGTTGTCGAAGTGGCCGATGTTGCAGACGATGGCCCGGTCCTTCATGGCGCGCATGTGGTCGACGGTGATGACGTCGATGTTGCCCGTGGTGGTGACGAAGATGTCGCCGCGGGGGGCGGCGGCTTCCATGGTCACGACTTCGTAGCCTTCCATGCAGGCCTGCAGGGCGCAGATCGGATCGACCTCGGTGACCAGCACGCGGCAACCGGCGCTGCTCAAGGATTCGGCGGAACCCTTGCCGACATCGCCGTAACCGGCGACCACGGCGACCTTGCCGGCCATCATCACGTCGGTGGCGCGGCGGATGCTGTCGACCAGGCTTTCGCGGCAGCCGTACTTGTTGTCGAACTTCGACTTGGTGACCGAATCGTTCACGTTGATGGCCGGGAACATCAGGGTTCCCTTCTTCTGCATGTCGTACAGACGATGCACGCCGGTCGTGGTTTCTTCGGTCACGCCCTTGATGGCTTCGCCCTGGCGGGCGTACCAGCCGGAATCCTCGGCCAGCTTCTTCTTGATCGAAGCGAACATGTATTCGGCTTCTTCCGACCCCGGGTTGTCCAGAACCGACGGGTTTTTCGCCGCCTCGATGCCCAGATGGATCAGCAGCGTCGCGTCGCCGCCGTCATCCAGGATCATGTTGGCCGTACCTTCCGGGAAATCGAAGATGCGGTGGCAGTAGTCCCAGTATTCCTCCAGGTTCTCACCCTTATGGGCGAACACCGGCGTGCCGCCGTCGGCGATGGCGGCGGCGGCGTGATCCTGGGTCGAAAAGATGTTGCAGGATGCCCAGCGCACGTCGGCGCCCAGGTCCTTCAGGGTTTCGATCAGAACGGCGGTCTGAATCGTCATGTGCAGGGAACCTGCGATGCGCGCGCCCTTCAACGGCTGCTGGGCGCGGTATTCATCGCGCGTCGACATCAGGCCCGGCATCTCCGTTTCCGCCATGCTGATTTCCTTGCGGCCCCAATCCGCAAGTGACATGTCGGCAACCTTGTAATCGTCGAAGGGCATATAGAACTCCTGTTTGTTCAATCTGTCCGGCGCAAACCTCGGACGTTTGTGTCCGGGGGCGCGTGATTGTGAAATAATTTCGCCGGGCAGGGTTCCGCCCAGGTCTTGCGTGATGCGGGGATGTAGCAGTCTCAGGGCCAATCTTCAAGGGGCGGCCCGGGGAAGGCCCGGGGCCGGGCCCACGCTCAATGCGGAGAAAATCTCGACCCTGAGCCTAGAATTTCGCGATTTTCCAAGCCCTTGGCCGAGGGCATACTGCGCGCTGCTCAACAACTGACGACCTGAAAGGGACCTTTCCACATGACCGATCCGGACATTCTCAAGCGCGAAATCAAGATTCTGGTGTTCGACCAGTACGGCACCGTCGTCGACATGCAGAAGGGCCTGACGGAAATCGCCACGCCGTTCCTGAAAGAAAAGGGCTGGGACGGCAATCCCCACAGCTTCGTCACCTGGTGGCGGCGCACCCATTTCGAAAATTCCATGATCGACGCGCTGTGTGACCGCGGCCATACGCCCTACCGGCAGATCGGCCACCGCGCCGTCTCCGTGGTCATGGACCGGGCCGGCATCGAATACACCCAGGCCGAGGTCGAATGGCTGGTCTCCGAGATTGAAAAGCTGAAACCCTTCCCCGACGTGATCGAGGCCCTGGGCCGCCTGCGCGACGCCGGCTACGAGCTTGCCATCCTGTCCAACGGCGACCCGGACATGCTGGAAAACGCCGGCCCGCATATCGGGTTCGAGTTCGACCACGTTATCAGTGTTGCAGAGGCCGGCTACTTCAAGCCCCATTGGGCGACCTACGCCACGGCCTGCGAGATCACGGGCTATGACCGCACGTCCTGCCTGTTTGTCGCCAACCACGAATTCGACGTGGTGGGGGCGAAAAGCTTCGGCATGCGCACGGCCTTCATCGACCGGCGCAAGCGGCCGTTCGGCGCCTGGCCGGACCAGCCCGACCTGATCGTCGCGGACTTCAAGGAACTGTCGGAATCACTGATTTAGACGGTCCGACAAAAATTATTCTCACCGTCTCACTGTCTCTGTGGTTCAACTATGGTCAAGGCAACCACAGAGACGGTGAGGCAGTGAGGGACCATGAACGCCCGATCCATAGCAGGCCCGACGGGCGATCGGCATATTATTCTCTGCCCCGGTTTCATGACCGACCAGGCCCTCTGGTCGCGCATGGCGCCGGGGTTGGCGGAACTGGGGACCTGCACCTTCGCGGACCTGAGCCGCACCGACGACCTGGAGGCGACGGCGAATGCGCTTCTCGCCGCCGCCCCTGACACCTTCATCCTGATCGGCTTTTCCCTGGGCGGTTTCGTCGCGCGGGAGATCGTGCGCCTGGCGCCCGAACGCGTATCGGGCCTGGTGCTGATGAATTCCTCGTCCCGCCCGCCGCGCCCCGAAATCGCCAAACGCAACGCCTTCCTGATCGGTCATACGAAGGAACGCGGGTTTCGCGGCCTGTCGTCGGACGCGGTGAAAAAGGCCTTCCATCCGAACTTGCGGGACGACGAGGACCTGATCCAGGAGGTCAAGGACATGGCGCTGCGCATGGGCGGTGACGCGTTCATCAGGCAGCTTTCCATCCAGCGCCCGGACCGACGCGCGGACCTTGCGGACATTGCCTGCCCGACCCTGGTGATCTGGGCGCGCCAGGACGAACTGCGGTCGATGAACGAATCAAAAGAGATGGCGGACGCCATTCCGGGCGCTGAATTCCGGATCATCGAGGACTGCGGCCATATGACGCCGATGGAGGCGCCGTCGGCCGTTCTCGATCTGCTTACAAGCTGGCTCGGCGATGTTGGGGTTTAGGAAAGCCCGTTGAAATCGTCGAGCAGCGCCGCGATGCGGCCCGGGTCGACCTGGCCCATGATGGCGTCGGCGCGGCGGGTGGCGGCGGCGATGTCGAGGGCGCGGATGCGCTGTTTCACCAGCGGGATGTTGGCCGGCACCATGGACAGTTCCCTCAGGCCCAGGCCCAACAGCAGCGGCGCGTAGCGCGGGTCGCCCGCGATTTCGCCGCACAGGCTGATGGGGATGCGCGCGCGCAGCGCCGCACTGGTCGCGAACTGAATCAAACGCAGCACCGCCGGGTGGAGCGGATCGAACAGATGCGCCACGTGCTCGTTGGTGCGGTCGGTGGCCAGTGTATACATGGTCAGGTCGTTGGAGCCGATGGCGAAGAAGTCGGAGACCTGGGCCAGGGCATCGGCGGCGAGGGCCGCCGCCGGGACCTCGATCATCACGCCCAAGGGCGGCAGGGGATCGGGCAGGGGGGCCTTGCGGCGTTTCAGTTTCTGCGCCGCCTTGTTGAGCGCGTCGCGCGTCTGGCGCACTTCCGATACGGTGGACACCATGGGCAGCAGAATCCGCACGGGCCCGTGGCAGGCCGCGCGCAGGATCGCCGTCAGCTGCGCATCCATGGTCTTCTTGTGCTTGAGCGACAGGCGGATGCCGCGCAGGCCGAGGGCCGAGGCCGCCGCCTCGCCGAGATCGCCCAACAGTCCCCGAGCCGGTTTCTCGCCGCCCACGTCCAGGGTGCGGATGGTCACCGTCTTGCCGTCCATGGCGTCGACGATTTCCTTGAGGGCGATGTATTGCTCCTCCTCGGTCGGCGTGTCGTCGCGGCTCATGTACAGGAATTCCGTGCGCAGCAGGCCGATCCCGGCGGCCCCGTTGCGCTTGACCATCTCCAGCTCGATGGGCAGTTCCAGGTTGGCGGCGAGCGCCACGGTCACATTGTCGCGGGTGATCGCGGGCACGGTGCGCATATGGCCCAGGCGTTCGGCCTGTTTTCGCGCATCGATCTTGAGTTGTTCATAAACGCCCAGCGTGCGTGGGGTCGGATTGACGATGACCGTGCCGCGGCTGCCGTCGATGATGACCTTGGCGCCGGTCGCCACCGCGTCGGCCAGGTCCGGCACGCCGAGCACCAGCGGAATGCCCAGCGCCCTCGCCATGATCGCGGCATGCCCCTCGGCCCCGCCGATCGCCGTCGCCGCCCCCGCGATGCGCGCCGGGTCAAGCTGTGCCGTGTCGGCGGGTGATAACTGGTCGGCGATGATGATCGACCCCGGGGCGGCCTGGCTGAACGGCTTCAAAGGCTCACGCATGAGATTGCGGATGATGCGGTTGCCGACGTCGCGCACGTCTTCGACCCGGGCCGCGATATAGGCGTTGTCCATGGCCTGGAAGGCATGAATGATTCCGGTCAGGGTCTTCTGCACCGCCGCCTCGGCGTTCAGGCCCTTGCTCTGGATCAGGTCCTGCGCACCCCGCACCAGGCGCGAATCCTCCAACATCTGAAGGTAGGCGTCGAACAGGAAATGCATTTCCTGGGTGACGGTGTCCTTCTGGGCCTGGGCCTTGAGGCGCTTGATCTGGCGGCGGGCCAGAATCACCGCCGCGGTCAGGCGCTTTTCCTCGGCCGCGATGTCTTTTTTCGCGACCCGCCGCTCGGGAACTTCGAGCGTGCCGGCTTCGCGCAGATGGGCCGGGCCGACGGCAATCCCGGGCGATACGCCCATTCCCTCGAAACGTTTTTCCATGTTCCCCCTCATGTCACGGGCTTCACTTGCCCGGCGCCGGGGTGTCCGACAGTTCTTCGTCGAAGCCGTCCTCGACCAGCGCGGCCAGGGCTTCCAGCGCGGCCCCGCAGCCGTCGCCGTCGCAGGCGATTTCGATCTCCGTACCTGGGGCGGCGGCCAGCATCATCAGGCCCATGATCGATCGCCCGCCCACGGTCTGGCCGTCCTTGGAGACCAGAACCTCGGCCTTGAACTCGCCCGCCAGCTTGGCGAACTTGGCGGCCGCACGGGCGTGCAGGCCGCGCATGTTGACGATGGTGACGGTACGCGACGGCATAAAAATCCCCAGCGCCTGGCGCTAGCGCGCTTCCTGGGTCAGCAGGTGCGAGGCGATGTTGATGTATTTGCGGCCCGCTTCCTGGGCCGCCTCGACGGCCTTGGCCAGGGGTTCGGTTTTGCGCACGCTGGCCAGCTTGACCAGCATCGGCAGGTTGATTCCGGCGATAACCTCGACATTGGCGCGATCCAGGATGGAAATCGCCAGGTTCGACGGCGTGCCGCCGAACATGTCGGTCAGCACCACCACGCCTTCGCCCGAATCGACCTGTTCGACCCGCTCCATGATTTCGGCGCGGCGTTCCTCCATGTCGTCCTCGGGCCCGATGCACACGGCGGCCACGTCGGGTTGCGGCCCGACCACGTGTTCCAGGGCGGAAATCATTTCCGTCGCCAGATTGCCGTGGGTTACGACGACCAATCCGATCATGACAGGCATTCCATCATTCGAGTGTGTCCCTCAAGAAGTAGCGGCTCCCCGGCCGGCGGCTTATTTGGTCCGCTTCGGTATCTTTCCGGAAAGGGATATTGGTATGAATTTCATCGTTTGTCCAAGTCGCGATGGCGCACCCGCGCCTTTTCTCCTTGGCTGTCCAGCCAAGCGCCCAGGCGCTCGGCAACATAGACGGAGCGATGACGCCCGCCGGTGCAGCCGATGGCGATCGTCAGATAGCTTTTTCCCTCCGCCGCATAGCGCGGCAGCAGCGGCCCCAGCAGGGCCGTCAGATGGCTGAAAAATTCGTCGAACCCGGGGTCCCCCGCGACATGCAGGCCGACCTTTTCGTCCAGGCCGGTCAGGGGCCTGAGGTCCAGGTCGTAATGGGGGTTCTTCAGGAACCGCACGTCGAACACCAGGTCGGCGTCGCGCGGCACGCCGTTTTTGTAGGAAAAGGAGACCACGAACACGGGCAGGCCCGGATCGCCCTGAACGGCGAAATGGTCTTCCATGGCCGCCTTCTGCGCACCCAGCGACATGTCGGAGGTATCCATCACCACGTCGGCCTGTTCGCGCACGGGGGCCAGCAGGGTGCGTTCCTGGCGGATGCCGTCGGCCACGGGCCGGTCGATGGCCAGCGGATGACGGCGGCGGGTTTCCGCATAGCGGCGGGTCAGCACCTGATCGTCGCAGTCCATGAACAGGACCTTCACGTCGACATCGGCGCGCGCGCGCAGTTCCGCGACCTGTTCCAAAAACGCCTCGGCCCCGAACTCGCGGGTGCGGATGTCGACGCCGGCGGCGATGGGATGGGGAAACGCGCCGGGGGCGACCAGCCGGCCCATCAATGACAGCGGCAGGTTGTCGACGGCCTCGAACCCCATGTCCTCAAGCGCTTTCAGGGCCGATGACTTGCCCGCGCCGGACACCCCGGTGACCAGCACCAGCGGCAGTTTTCCGGTCGGCGCCGCCTGTTCGTTGCCGGACGTCATGAGTGTTCTCCGATGCGGCCCGCGATGATACCGGTGTCACCGTCCACCGCTTCCCAGGGCAGGCGGCGCAGCGCCAGGCGGATCTTGGCGGGGGCCGAGGCTTCGAACGGGGCCAGACGGATGAAGGGAATATCCAGATCCAGGATCGGGGTCGTCACGACTTCGGGCAGGCGCTCGACCAAAGGCGGAGCGACCAGGTCGCAGACCAAGGCGATGGGGGCTTCGTCCAGGGCCTTCATGGGCATGATGCCGACGCCGCGCACTTCCAACAGGCCCTTGAGAGGCCCAGGTGCCTGCGCCCAGACGCGCCCGGCGCGCAGGCTCAGATCAACCCGGTCGTCGGCGACCAGGCGGGGGCCGTCGGTGCCGCCCCCGTCAATCAGGCGCAGCGCCAGATCCGACTTGCCCGCCCCCGACGGGCCGCGCAGCAGGACGCCCGCGCCGCCGATGGCGACGCAGGTGGCATGGACTTGTTCGTGGACCATCCGCATAAGCGGGGAGGTTGGAATGGCTTGCCGGTCCTGTCCAGCCAATTCTTGAGACTTAAAAACACCCACCGGCGCTATCGGCACATTTTCTTGTCCCGGTTTTTTGAAAACCGCCCGCGCGTGGGGAAAATTCACAAGGCCCCCCGTGGACGGGGCCGTTCCGCTGCGCCATGCTGCGCGCAAGCGGGGGCATCGCAGAACCTCACGGGAGGGTTGAACACATGGATTTCGAATTGAAGGGCAAGACCGCCTTCGTCACCGGCGGCTCGCGCGGCATCGGCCGCGCCATCGCGCTGACCCTGGCCAAGCAGGGGGCCAATATCGCGCTCTGCGGGCGCATGATGGAGAGCCTGGAGGCGACGGCGGCGGACATCCGCAAACTTGGGGTCGAAGCCTGGCCGTTTCAGGCCGACGTGTCGAAGCTGGAGGATGTGGAAAAATTCGCCGACCAGGCCCTGGCCGCCGCCGGCGGGATCGACATCCTGGTGAATAATGCCGTGACCTCGACCGCGGCCCCCTTCGACGAGCAAACGGACGAGCTGTTCCGCTACCACATCGACGTCAAGCTGATGGCCTATATCCGCCTGGCGCGGATTCTGTTGCCGCGCATGGAGGCAAAGGGCTGGGGGCGCATCGTCAACATCGGCGGCATGACGGCGCGCATCGTCGCGCCGTTGCGGGTGACCAACGGCGTGGTCAACGCCGGCGTCGCCAACTTCACCAAGCAATTGGCGACTCGCGCCGCCAAGGGCGGGGTGACCATCAACTGCGTGCATCCCGGCTTCACGGCGACGGAGCGGGTCATGCAGATTTTCCAGCGCGAAGCCGACGATGCGGGCATTAGCCTGAAAGACGCCATGGCCAAGCGGGAACAGGAAATCCCCATGGGCCGGCTGGTGGCGCCCGAGGACATGGCCAACGCCGTGCTGTTCTTCTGCTCGCCCATGGCGGGGATGGTTACCGGTCAGTGCATCGCGGTCGACGGCGGGTCAGGCGAATCGGTTAATTACTGATCCGCCGTCTGGGGGTATAAGGGCGGCCATGACCGCGAATTGCCCCGTCTGTTCCGGCCCCGGCGCCGTGATCCGCCACCTTGGCGCGGACGAGATCGCGCGCGGGCTTAACGCCGTGTTCGGGGCGCCCCCGCCCGCGGGTGCCGTGCCCGGCGATTACGACATCGTGCGCTGCGCCGACTGCGCCCTGGTTTATGCGGACCCCATGTTGGCAGGGGGGACGGCGTTCTACGACTGGTTGACCGGGTTCGCCAAGTACCACGCCCAAGGGCGCTGGGAATGGGCGCGGATCAAAAACGTGCTGGCGGCGGAGGCGCGGCCGCTGCGCCTGTTGGAACTGGGCGCGGGGCAGGGTGATTTCCTGGCAACCCTGAAAGACCTGCCCCGGGTCACGGCCCAGGGCATCGACCTGTCGGAAAGTTCGGTCAAGAAGGCGCAGGCGCGCGGGCTCGACGTGCGCCGCGACACCCTGGAACAGGTCATCACCAAGGCCGCCGGGACCTACGACGCCGTGGTGCTCAGCCATGTTCTGGAGCATGTCGCGACGCCCGGGGCCCTCATGGGGGCCGTGAAAAACCTGTTGGCGCCGAAGGGCCGCATCCTGTTTTCCGTGCCCTATTCACCGATGAGCCGCGAATACCTGCACGACGACGTCATGAACCTGCCGCCCCACCACATGACGCGGTGGAACATCCAGGCCCTCGACGGCCTGGCGCGGGTGCTGGGGCTGGATCTGGAAACCTGGATGCCCAAGGCCAAGGCGCCCTGGAAACGGGCGCTCAAGCATACCTGCGACAAGGTGCGGGGCGAAGGCCGGGTCCGCGGCCTCGCCCGTCTGCCGGTGGTGCTCGCCAACTGGGGCGACTTCCGCCGCATCCTGGCCGATCACCGAAACCGCGAACGGGTCGGCGGGCAGATGGCGGCGGACACCATCCTGGTCAGTCTCAAGAAGCAAACCTAGGCTCTTCTCATTGCCGCACTGCCTCTGTGGTTTTCCTTTTTGAACCACAGAGACACGGAGACGGTGAGGAAGAAGGGGGAGGGTGTGGATTTTTGTCCGGCTCACGCGGTGGGCAGGGTCACCGTAAACCGCGCGCCCAGAATTTTACCGTCGGCGCCCAGGCGGTTGGAGGCGCGGATGGTGCCGTCGTGGGCGTCGACGATCTGCTGCGAGATCGACAGGCCCAGGCCCGAATGGGTGCCGAATTTTTCCCCCTGCGGGCGCTCCGTATAGAAGCGCTGAAAAATCGCCTCTTCCTTGCCGGGGGGGATGCCGGGGCCTTCGTCGTCGATGGTGACGACCGCGGCCTTGCGGTCGCGCGACGCGGTGATGCGGATGGCGCCGCCCGGCGGGCTGAAGGTCACGGCATTGGCGATCAGGTTACGGAACACCTGGACCAGGCGGCCTTCCATGCCCTGCACCGACAGCTTCTGGCCGTCCATGATCTCCAGCACCAGTTTCGGCCCGCCGTCCGCCGCCGTCGTCGCATGGACATCGGCCAGGGTCGACAGCATGCCGGCCAGGTCGACCGGCTCGCGGTGCGAACGCGACAGTTCGGCATCCAGGCGGGACGCGTCGGAAATGTCGGAGATCAGGCGGTCCAGGCGGCCGACGTCGTCCTGGATGATCGACATCAGCTTGCGTTGCTGGTCCACGTCCTTGATCCGGGCCGCGGTCTCGACCGCGCTGCGCAAGCTGGTCAGCGGGTTCTTGATTTCATGCGCGACGTCGGCGGCGAATCGCTCGATCGCGTCCATGCGGGTCCACAGCGCCGCCGTCATGCCGCGCAGCGCATGGGACAGATCGCCGATTTCGTCATTACGGGTGGTGAAATCGGGGATTTCCTCTTCGCGCGAGTGGTCGCGGCGCACGCGGTCGGCGGCGGCGGCCAGACGCTTCACGGGCCGGGCGATGGTGCGCGCCAGATAGATCGACAGGAACGTGGTGATGGCGATGGCGACGCCGAAGATCTTGAGGATATCCAGGCGCACGTCCAGCAGCGCGTTGTCGATGGTGGCCGACGGCTTGGTCAGCATCAGCGCCCCCAGGATGCGCTTGTACCGCTGCACCGGCACGGCGACCGACAGCATCATGCTGTCCTGGGAATAGGCGCGCACGATCCGGCTGTCGTCGCCCATCAGGGCGGACATGACCTCGGGATAATCGGCCGCCGAAGGTTCCGGGATTTCCCGGTAATGGCTGAGCGGCAGGGTCCCCGGCAGCCAGCGGGTGAGGCGGTCGTAGATGTCGAACATGGCGTCGGCGGTGCCGCCCTCGTCGGTGCCCGGCGGCGGCAGCTGTTCGACCTCCACCGCCTGGCGGGTCTTGCCGAAATAGCGCGAGTCGGCGGCCAGTTCGCCGGCCCGGTTGAACAGGCGCGCGCGGGTGCCCGTGGCCTCAACCAGCCGGCGCAGCATCTGGTTGCGGATGTTGGTGGCGACCTGCTGTTCCGATGATTGGTCCAGATGCATGGCGCCTTCGGCCAGGGCCACGGCGAACAACTGCGCCTGGGTGCGCAAGGCCGACAGTTCGGCGCGGATCAGGCTTTGCCGGTAGTCGCCCAGGTACAGCACGCCGGCCACCAGGATCGACAGGGCCAGCATGTTGATGGCCAGGATATGAACGGAAATGGGCGAAATCAGGCGCCGCTTGCGCTGCCGCTCGCCGCCGCGCGGGGCGTCTGTCGCGGGTGCGGCGGACGTCTTGCCGCCCGCCGGGGTTTCCGGCGCGGCCGGACCGTCCTCAGGATGGGTTCCGTCCTTGGCCATGGGTCCCCTTAAGCCCCGGAACAGGGCGGCAAACGCGGCGATCGGTGCTGCGTGCAAGCTATTCCGCCTTATAGCGGTAGCCGATGCCGTACAGCGTTTCGATCTCCGAAAAGTCATTGTCCACGGCACGGAATTTGCGGCGCAGCCGCTTGATGTGGCTGTCGATCGTTCGGTCGTCGACATAAATATTCTCGCCGTAGGCGGCGTCAATCAATTGGTCGCGGTTTTTGACATGGCCGGGGCGGCGGGCCAGGGCCTCGACGATCAGGAATTCGGTGACCGTCAGGTTCACCTCCTTGCCTTTCCAGGTGCAGAGATGACGGCCGGGGTCGAGCACCAGTTCGCCGCGGCGCACCACGTCCTTGGAATCGGGCTCCTTGCCCTCCAACTCGCGGCGGCGCAGCACGGCGCGGATGCGCTCGATCAACAGACGCTGGGAAAACGGTTTCTTGATGTAGTCGTCGGCGCCCATGCGAAGCCCCACGACCTCGTCGACCTCGTCGTCCTTGGAGGTCAGGAAGATCACCGGCAGGTTGTCGCGCTCGCGGATACGGGACAGCAATTCCATGCCGTCCATGCGCGGCATCTTGATGTCGAGCACGGCCAGGTCCACGGGGGCCTTGCCCAGGCCTTCCAGGGCCTCGGCCCCGTCGGAATAGGTGGTGACGTTGTAGCCTTCGGCCTCCAACGCCATGGACACGGAAGTCAGGATGTTTTGATCGTCGTCGACCAGGGCGATGGAACTGGGCATGGAAATCTCCTTGCGGGTCGCCGGCGGGGGATCGGTAAGCCCGCCGGGCGGCGAATGACGATACGCCGGATTTGCCATAAGGCTCCTCCGGCGGAAGGCCACTCTCGTCCGCCTTTATGGCAGAATTTTAACGCGAATGGGGCGTGTTTGACCAATCCCAAGGGGGAAATAAGGCAAAACCGGCGGCCGGATGGCCGCAATGCGTTGACCGCCGCCGCCCTTGTTCCTTATAGTCCGCGCCAGGTGGTTCCCCGATCAAGGGCATGAGGCCCCGGGGCTAAGAGGGAACACGAAACGGAGCAGACCCAATCCGGGGGCTCCCGAACCGTGGCTGCCCCCGCAACTGTGAGTGGCGAGTACCGTTCACCGTCGCGCCACTGGACGCCGGATCCTTCCGCAAGGAGGGGTGGGGCGCCCGGGAAGGCCGGACGGTACGATGACCCACAAGCCAGGAGACCTGCCACCTGTCACCGCGATACCCGAAGGACGGGGGTCCTGCAGGGGCGGTATGCCGCAGCGGTGAAACCTTAACGCGACGTTTTTGAAATCGGAGGTTTCACGCAATGACTGTACACACTGAAAATACCCAACAGGCCGTTCACGCCACGGTTGCCGAGCGCGCCGCGCCGGCGGTTCTTGCCCTCATGTTCGGGGCGTTCCTGGTGTTCGGCACGGGCTTCGCCCATCCGGAAGCCATCCACAACGCCGCCCACGATACGCGCCACGCATTTTCCTTCCCCTGCCACTAAGGGGGCCATCATGACAGGACGTATTTTTGCGGTCGCGCTGCTGGCCGGGCTGGCGGCTGGGCTGGCCGTATCGGTGCTGCAGCACTTCACGACCACGCCGATCATCCTCCACGCCGAGACATTCGAAGGTAAACCCGCGGCGTCCTTGGGCGGTCACGCCCAATTGGATTTGACGGCGCGTGGGCTGACCGGCGGGCGGCTCTACCTTGCTCATGGGGCGGCCGACCATGGCGCGAACGCGGAAGCCCAAACCTGGTCACCCGAGGACGGGTTGGAGCGCACGCTGTTCACCTCCCTGACAAACGTGCTGACGGCGATCGGCTTCGCCCTGGTGCTGACGGCGGCGATGTTCATGCGCGGCCGGCCCGTCGACGGCCGCCACGGCGTGATCTGGGGCATGGCCGGGTTTGCGGTCGTGTCTCTGGCGCCGGCCCTGGGTTTGCCGCCCGAGGTGCCGGGCGCCATGGCCGCCGAGCTGACCGGCCGGCAAGGGTGGTGGGTGCTGTGCGCCGCCCTGACGGCGGGCGGGCTCGGCCTGATGTTCCTCGGCGTCCAACGCTGGATGCCTTGGGCCGGGGCGGCGATGCTGGCCCTGCCCCATGTCCTGGGCGCGCCCCAGGCCGACGCCATGGGCGGCGCCGTGCCGCCGGAACTGGCGGCCCATTTCGTCGCGGCCTCCCTGGTCACGGCGGCGGCCTTCTGGGCCTTCCTCGGCTTTGCCACGGGCACCCTGGCCAAGCGCTTCAAGCTGACTTGAGCAGCGCCCTGCCTTCGGGCAGTCTTGAATGCCGGGCGGCGGGACGGTTCCGCCGCCCGCCGTTCAAGGAGATTCCGCCGCGATGGTCCGCCCACCTTCCGTTCCCCGCGATGTTCTGATTGCCGAGATCCGCGGCCTGCTGATGGGCGGGCGTGCCGGTGTCTTGTCCACGACCTTCCGGGGGCGCGCGCATTGGCCCTACGGCTCGCTCGTCACTTATGCGCCGGATACGGACGGCGCGCCCATTTTTCTGTTTTCCGGGCTGTCAGATCACACCGGCAATCTTGCGAAAGACCCAAAGGCGTCGCTTTTGATCGAACGCGCCCTGCGCCGCAAGAACCCGCAGCAGGGGCCGCGCATCTCGGTCCTCGGCACGGTCGCCCCGACCACGGCGAAGCGCCATCGCGCCCGCTTCCTGGTCCGCCATCCGGGGGCCGCGCGCTACGCCGATTTCGGCGATTTCGGATTCTACCGCATGGACATCGACCGGGTGCATCTGGTCGGCGGGTTCGCCCGCGCGCAATGGCTGAAGGCGGCTGACATCGCGCCGCCCCCGGCCGCCGTGCGCGCCGTCGCCCAGGCGGAAGCGGGCGTCATCGATCATATGAATGCCGACCACGGCACGGCCCTCGACCTATACGCCAACAAGCTGTTGCGCAGAAAAGGCCAGGGTTGGCGCGCCGTCGCCTGCGATCCCTGGGGCCTGGACCTGATGCGCAACGACGCCCCGGCACGCCTTGAATTCGATGCCATGGCGGCCGACGCGGGCGGCCTGCGCCAGGCTTTGGTCGATCTCGCGGCGAAGGCGCGGGCCAAGTCCTGAACCCCGGCATTTTCGGCGGCAAAAATGTGAAAGGAATGTTGCCCCCTTTTGTCGGGAAGGCTACGTTTTGCATGAAACCTTGATTAACAGGGCGCAGGGAAACACCAGGGACATCGCGCGTGACGACCCGCCGGGGGCGGACGTCGGCGTTTATCCATCCCTTTCATCGAATCGAAACGGTCACCGCATCGCCGCGGCCGACGGGCGTAATCATCATCCTCAGGGAGTTTATTGTGGAGAACGCAGGACACTTCATTTCCAGCTTCGGATTGGACAACCACGGATTGGCGGGGGTCAAACGGGCCTTTTGGAACCTCGACGCCCATCATCTGTTCGAAGAAGCGGTCCGCCGCGGCGAAGGCCGGGTTTCGGCCGGCGGCGCCATCGTTACCGAAACGGGCCAGCACACGGGCCGTTCACCCAACGACCGTTTTATCGTCGAGGAAGACGCCACCAAGGGCGAGATCTGGTGGGGTAACGTCAACCGCCCGATTTCCGAGGCCCATTTCGACGGCCTGCTCGCCAAGATGCAAAAGCATTACCAGGGCAAGGACGCCTTCGTGCAGGACTGCTATGCCGGCGCCCATCCCGATTACCGCCTCAAGGTGCGGGTGGTGACCGAGGAAGCCTGGCACAACCTGTTCGCGCGCAACATGTTCATTCAGCCGCCGCGCGATGACCTGGCCGGGTTCGAGCCCGAGTTCACGGTCATCCAGGCGCCGTCGCTGACCGCCGATCCGGCCCAGGACGGCACCACGTCCGGGACCTTCATCGTCGTGCATCTTTCGCGTCGCATGATCATCATCGGCGGTTCGGCCTATGCCGGCGAAATCAAGAAGTCGATCTTCTCGATCATGAACTTCCTGATGCCGGCGCGCGACGTGCTGCCCATGCATTGTTCCGCCAACCAGGGGGCCGACGGCGCCACGGCCATCTTCTTCGGCCTGTCTGGCACCGGCAAGACGACCCTGTCGGCCGATTCCACGCGCACGCTGATCGGTGACGACGAACACGGCTGGGGCGATGTCGGGGTCTTCAACTTCGAAGGCGGCTGCTACGCCAAGACCATCAACCTGACCCATGAGGCGGAGCCGGAAATCTTCGACCTGTGCCATACCTTCGGCTCGATCATCGAGAACGTGGTGATGGACCCAGTTGCGGGTGAACTGGATTTCTTCGATCCGTCGCTCACGGAAAACGGCCGCGTCAGCTACGACATCACCAAGGTTCACAACGCGTCGGCCACGGGATGCGGGGGGCAGCCCAAGGATATCGTCATGCTGACCTGCGATGCCTTCGGCGTCCTGCCGCCGATCAGCCAGCTGACCCCGGATCAGGCCATGTACCACTTCCTCTCGGGCTATACGGCCAAGGTCGCCGGCACGGAACGGGGGCTTAAGGAGCCGCAGGCGACGTTCTCGACCTGTTTCGGCGCCCCCTTCATGCCGCGCCATCCCACGGTCTATGCCAAGCTTCTGGGCGAAAAGATGGCCAAGCACAACGCCAAATGCTGGCTCGTCAACACCGGCTGGTCCGGCGGCGGCTACGGCGTGGGCGAACGCATGAAGATCGCCTATACCCGGGCCATGCTGCACGCGGCGCTGGACGGCAAGCTGGACGCTGCCGGCTTCACGCCCGATCCCAACTTCGGGGTGCTGGTGCCCAACGCCTGCCCGAACGTGCCGACGGAGGTTCTCAACCCCAAGAACACCTGGGCCGACGCCGCCGCCTACGACGCCCAGGCGCGCGATTTGACCCAGCGTTTCGAAGCCAACTTCGGCCAGTTCGAAAGCCATGTGGAAGACAGCGTGAAGGCGGCTGCGATCCGTGCCGCTGCCTGATCCCGCTTCATATTTCGACCGGAAAACCGGCGTCCTCCTGGGGCGCCGGTTTTTCTTTAGGTCGCGCGGGACGGCTGTGTACCCGGCCGTGACGGCTTGCCGCCGTCTTTTCTCTTGACTTGCAAATGCGAATGATTTGCAATCGCGATGAATTGATTATGAACAGGCAACACATGGGACGGCATTGATGGGACATATGGGATACGGCGGCGGCGGACATCGGGGGGGCCGGACGGGTGGTCGATCAACCGGCGGATGGGGTGCCGCGGGTCCCGTGGTCGGCGACACCGGCCAAGGGCCCTGCCCCGACGCGGCCACGGGCCTGCGCCAGGCGGCCCCGGCCTGCGGCGCCGCCGATCAGGCGGCGGAACGGCCCCGGCGGCTCGATTTCTCCGACCTCGACCTGCCCGAATGTCTGTTGATCAAGCCGATCCGGCTGTGGTTGCACGGGCCGGAAAACTGGACCCTGGTCGGCATGCAGTACCGCGCCCATTTCGGCGATCTGCGTACGACCCGGGCGATGGTCGCGCTGCGTGGGGTGATCGAGACCCTCAACGCCGGCGGCCGCCGCATGATGCATTTCCACAAGGCCTGGAAGCGCACGACCACCGGCGACGAACGCGCCCTGGTGGCGCTTGCCGCCGCCGTGCAGGCGGGGGACGGCGACCGGGCCCAGGCCATGGCCTTGCGTCTGGTGGGGCTTGATTGGCAGCAACCGTTGCTCGACGACATGGCGGGGCTGACCGAGGCCTTCACGGCCCGGGGACACCGCTTCGTTCACCTGCCGCCCCGGGGCCGGGCGGGCGCGGGGCAGTCCGCCGTGTCTGTTGTCAGGTCCTTGCGCGAAACCCCGCCACGGCGAGCACCAGCCAGCCGGCCATAAGGGCAAAGCCGCCCCAGGGGGCAAGAAAGGTCAGGCTCCATAGGCCGAGCGCCGTCGCACCGTAGAGCGCGCCCGAGAACAGCAGGATGCCCAACGTGAACAGGGCCGCCGCCCCAGCGGCCCACGGCGCGGCCCTGGTCCCCGCCCGATCCCGGACCAGGGCCGCGCCGATCAGGGCCAGGGTATGCCACATGTGAAAGCGGTTGGCGGTGGCGAACTGGCCCTTAAGGACCGCATCGCCCTCCAGCCCGTGGCTGCCATAGGCGGCCAGCGCCACGGCAAGGGCGCCAGAAACGCCGGCCAGAACGATCCACCAACGCCCCGTCACGACTGTGGGCCCGGTTCAAGGTCTAGGGGCTCAAGGGCGCGCAGTTCGTCCAGCAATGCCGTCTCGAATACGCCGCCGCCATCGTCCAGGGCGTCGAGATAGGCCTTCACGTCCTTTTCGATGATGCTGATGGTATTGCCCGCATCGTACCCCTGGCGCGACCAGTCGATGGCGTCGATGTTGTCGCCGTACCAGGTCGATCCCGACGACATGGCCATGACGTCCAACAGCCGCCGCCGGTCGAGGCCGAGGGCCTGGGCCGAGGCCAGGGCCTTGCGCACGGCGACCACGCCGACCACGCCGACGAAATTGTTCAGCACCTTGCAGGTCATGCCGGCGCCCACGGGGCCCAGGTGATGGATGCCGTCGCCCATGATTTGGAACAGGGGCATCAGGCGCCCCACGGTCGTCTGGGCGCCGCCGACCATGAAGGTCAGCGTGCCACGGGCGGCGCGATAGGGGGCGCCCGACATGGGCGCGTCGGCGAAATCGACGCCGCCCGGCATGCGCGCGGCCAAATCCGCCACGGCGCGGGGCGACAGGGTGGAGCAGGTCACGAACAGACCCGGCCGCCCGTCCCGCCGCAGGATGCCCTGATCGCCGAAACACAAATCTTCCGTTTGTCGCAGGTCGCGGACCACGGACAGCACGATGTCGCAGCGCGCCGCGAAATCGCCCGCATCCGCGATCATGCGCGGCGTGAAGGCGCCAAACTCGTCAACATTCCTGACGTCATGGCCCCACACGTCGACCCCCGCCGCCAGCAGACATTCCGCCATGGGCAGACCCATGGTGCCGCAGCCGGCGATGCCGATGGTCGCCGGGCCGGATGGCGGGCCGCTCACCGCGCGGCCTCGACCAGGGCGCGAAACAGGGCCTGATTGGGATCACGTTTATCCAAAAAGAATTCCGGATGCCACTGCACGCCCAGGCAGAATTTTCGGTCGGGCCGTTCGGCCCCTTCGATCACCCCGTCGGGGGCCACGGCGTTGACCACCAGTGTCGGCGGCAGCGCGCGGGGGGCTTCGTTGTGGGCCGTGTTGACCATGATCTCGTCGCGCCCGACGATGCGATGCAACAGGGTATCCGGCATCACGGTCACCGCATGGGCGGGTTCTTCCGCCGGTTTTTCATTGAGATGGTCGATGGGGCCCGCGATTTCCGATTTCAGGTCGCGGATCAGGCTAGCCCCCTCGACCGCGGCCAGAACCTGCAGCCCGGCGCAAATGCCCAACAACGGGACATCCCGGTCGATGGCGGCCCGCACCAAGGGCACCTCGGCGGCATGGCGGGGATGTGGCGCTTCGGCGACGACGATCTCGCCGCCGTAGTACACCTCAGGGAAAGGGTAAAAGCCGCCCGGCACGATGACACCGCCGACCGCATCCAGATAGTCGTCCCATCCCTCTGCGATATAGGGCAGGCCCACGGGCAATCCGCCCGCTGTCCATACGGCGTCAAAATAGGCTTGGCGTAACGCGTAATGCGGGCGCCGGGAAAAGCTACCCTCTTCCTGGTAGTCAAGCAGGATGCCGATGACGGGGCGGGTCGTCATGGCCGAATGAAATCATCTGTGGGCAATGGTTGATCTCCGATCCGATCAAGGCCTAACCTTTAATGGGATTTATACCCGAGGGGAGAAGAATGGTCGAACAGAAGCCGCGGATGGAAGCACTTTCCATCGATCCCCAGGTGATGGAACCAAGACTGGTGGCGCTGTTCGAATACTGGACAGGGTTGTCGTCCCCGCCTGATCTGCCGCATTGGGGCGGCGCCATCGGCGAGGGATTTCGGCTGATCGATCTGGATCCGGACATTCTCGCAATTCTGACGGTTGTGGACACCGGCCCGGCGTCGGCCGATTTCGTCTACCGGTTCTGGGGCACGGGGCGGTTTCTGTTTCTCGGCAACCGCCCGGACCCCACGGGCAGGCCGGTGATCGACGGGCTGAGCGAATTGAACGCGGCGGATGTCCTGGCGCAGTATCAGGCCGTCTACGATACGGGCCGTCCCGTGCTGATGCAGAACTCATGGAAACTTGAAAGCGGGCTGGTCGCCGAATGCCAGACCCTGCGGCTGCCGCTTGCCAAGGACGTCGGACCCGGCATCGGCAAGATTGTCGCGGCGACGAAGTTCCTGCGCCACGCGGAAGAGGTCAAGCGTCTGCTGAACGACGGTGGCTAGGAAACACGGACCGCAGAGCCCTGGTGATCCCATCCCTTTAAGCTAGAGTGTCAACGTAGTCGGGAATGTCCACCATTCCGGCGGAGATTAAGATGAGTGATATGATGCCTGTAACCGATACCGTCATGTCCAGCATGGGTTACTTGGAGTACACACTGCTCCCGATTGATCCTGCGCTTATGCCGGGTGAGATGGCGAAGGCGTTCGAATATTGGAATGCCGTGCGTGGCTGCAACTGGGCGCCCGCGTGGGCCGATTTCAAACTTCATCAGTTGCCGCCGTCGGTCGTTCCCATGACGGTCGTTGTCGATGTCGACGGTGAAACGCCCGATGTGGCGCGTTTTGTGTATCGGTTCTGGGGAACCCGCCGGGCGGAACTTTACGGGCGGGAAAACAAGGGGCGCGAAGTGCGTGACGCCCTGCCGGACAAATCCGGGCCGATCATCGCCAAACAATGCGGGTTGGTGTTGGCGGCGCGGGCCCCGATCCTGTTTCGCAACGTCTATCCGTTCAAGCCGGCGGAAGCGGCGGTGTGCATCACCCTCCGCCTTCCGATCGCATCGGGGGACGGCCGGCGTCTGGACAAGATCGCGACCACGGCAATCGTCGTCGACAATCCGGAATCCTTTGCGGAGTTCGTCGCATTGCCGGCAGCCGGGGACGCGACGGAACCCTAGTTCGGCCCGCCGGTCAGCGCGGCAGGTCGCTCGTCCCCATCAGGAATTCGTCGATCGACTTGGCGCACTGACGGCCTTCGCGGATCGCCCAGACGACCAGGGACTGGCCCCGGCGCATGTCGCCGGCGGCATAGACCTTGGGCAGGGACGTCGCATACTTGTCCGTATCGGCCTGGATGTTGCCGCGGGGGTCGAGATCGACGCCCATGGCTTCGATCATGCCGTCGTGGATCGGATGGACGAACCCCATGGCCAGCAGCACTAGGTCAGCCTTCAGGGTGAATTCGCTTCCCGGAACCTCGACCATCTCCATGCCGCCCTTGTCGTTGGGCTGCCATTCCAGGCGCACGCCGTTGAGCGCGCTGACCCGACCGTCGGGGCCGGCGGTGAACGACTTGGTCATCACCGCGAAATCGCGTTCCACGCCTTCCTGGTGCGACGACGAGGTGCGCAGTTTGAGCGGCCAGTCCGGCCAGGTCAGAGCCTTGTTTTCCTTTTCCGGCGGTTCGGGCATCAGTTCCAGCTGCGTGACCGAGGCCGCGCCATGACGGTTCGAGGTGCCGACGCAGTCCGATCCCGTGTCGCCGCCGCCGATGACGATGACGTGCTTGTCCGTGGCCATGATCTCCGCACCTTGGGGCGTGTTGGTCCCGGCGACCCGGCGGTTTTGCTGGGTCAGGAACTCCATGGCGAAATGCACGCCGGGCAGTTCACGCCCCGGCACCGGCAGGTCGCGGGGGCTTTCCGAGCCGCCGCACAGCGCCACCGCGTCGAAGTCCTTCACAAGATCGCCCGCGTCCACGTTCTCACCGACATGGCTGTTGGGGCGGAATTCGACCCCTTCGGTCTGCATCTGTGCGATGCGCCGGTCGATCAGGTGCTTTTCCATCTTGAAGTCGGGAATGCCGAAACGCAGCAGACCGCCGATGCGTTCGTTCTTTTCGAACACCACGACTTTGTGCCCGGCGCGGGCCAACTGCTGGGCGCAGGCCAGACCCGCCGGGCCCGATCCGACGACGGCGACGCGCTTGTCCGTGTGATGGGCCGGAATCTGGGGCTTGATCCAGCCCTTGGCCCAGCCGCGGTCAACCAGCGAACATTCGATGGTCTTGATGGTCACCGGCTCGTCCTGCAGGTTCAGGGTGCAGGATGCCTCGCAGGGGGCGGGGCAGACGCGGCCCGTGAACTCGGGGAAGTTGTTGGTGGAGTGCAGAAGCTCCAGCCCCTCGCGCCATTTGTTGCGATAGACCAGGTCATTCCAGTCGGGAATGATGTTGTTCACCGGGCAGCCCTGGTGACAGTAAGGGATGCCGCAGTCCATGCAGCGGGCCCCTTGTTCCGACACTTCCGCGTCCGTGAGCGGTTCGACGAACTCCTGCCAATGCTTCAGGCGTTCTTCGACCGGGCGGTAAGACCGATCGTGACGCTCGATCTCCAAAAATCCAGTGGGTTTTCCCATTATTTATTCCCCGGCCAATGCGGCCGTTTCTGCGCCGGCGGCGCGCTCCTGCATCTCGCGGAGCGCACGGCGGTAATCCACCGGCATGATCTTGACGAACTTGGGCAGGTAGGCGTCCCAGTTGTCCAGGATGTGTTTGGCCCGCGAGCTGCCTGTATAGCGCAGGTGATTCTCGATCAGGCCCTTGAGACGACGCGCGTCGAAGCGCATCGGGTCCGACGCGACGTCGGCGGTGCCGTCGTCGGGTTCGTTGGGGTCGATGGGCTCCAGCTCGACCATGCCCTGATTGCAGAGCGTGTCGAAGTTGCCCGCCTCGTCCAGGATATAGGCGATGCCGCCCGACATGCCGGCGGCGAAGTTGCGGCCCGTCTCACCCAGGATGACGACGGTGCCCCCAGTCATGTATTCGCAGCCATGATCGCCGCAGCCTTCAACCACGGCGGCGGCACCAGAGTTGCGCACGGCGAAGCGTTCACCGGCGATGCCGCGGAAATAACATTCCCCGGCGATGGCGCCATAAAGAACGGTATTCCCGACGATGATGTTTTCTTCCGGCACGATCGGGCTTTTGGGCGACGGATAGACGGCGATGCGCCCGCCCGAAAGCCCCTTGCCGACATAATCGTTGGCGTCGCCCACCAACTCGAACGACACGCCGCGCGACAGCCAGGCACCAAAGCTCTGCCCGGCGTTACCGGTGAACTTCACGTGAATGGTGTCGTCTGGCAAACCCTCGTGGCCGTGCTTCAGGGCGATCTCCCCCGACATCATGGCGCCGACCGTGCGGTTGATGTTCTTGATCGGGTACTCAAGGCTGACCGGGGTGCCGTTCTCGATGGCGTCCTTGGCCTGCTTGATGAGCTGATGATCGAGCGCCTTGTCGAGCCCGTGATCTTGGGTCTCGCAGTTGTAGACGGCCACGCCCTCGGCCGGTTTGACCGGCGCCAGAAGCCGCGTCACGTCGACGCCGTGGGCCTTCCAGTGATCGACCGCCGGCCGCACGTCCAGGGCTTCGCGCCGCCCGATCATTTCGTTGATCGTGCGGAAGCCGAGAGAGGCCATGATTTCGCGCACTTCCTCGGCCATGAAGGTGAAGAAGTTGACGACGTGTTCCGGCTCCCCGGTGAAGCGCTTGCGCAGTTCCGGATCCTGGGTGGCGACGCCGACCGGGCAGGTGTTCAGGTGGCACTTGCGCATCATGATGCAGCCTTCGGCGATCAGGGCCGAGGTTGCGAAGCCGAATTCATCGGCCCCCAACAGGGCGCCGATCACGACATCGCGTCCGGTGCGCACCCCGCCGTCGACCTGCACCGCGATGCGGCCGCGCAGCGCGTTCATGACCAGGGTCTGATGGGTTTCCGCCAGGCCCAGTTCCCACGGACCGCCGGCGTTGAGGATCGAGGTCAGCGGGCTGGCCCCCGTTCCGCCGTCGTGGCCGGAAATGGTGACGTGATCCGCATAGGCCTTGGACACCCCGGCGGCGACCGTGCCGACGCCGACTTCGGACACCAGCTTGACCGAAACCCGGGCCTTCGGGTTCACGTTCTTGAGGTCGTGGATCAGCTGCGCCAGATCCTCGATGGAATAGATGTCGTGGTGCGGCGGCGGTGAAATCAGGCCGACGCCCGGGGTTGAATGACGCACGCGGGCGATCCATTCATCGACCTTATGGCCGGGCAGCTGGCCGCCCTCGCCGGGCTTGGCCCCCTGGGCCATCTTGATCTGCAGGTCGTCGGCATTGACCAGGTATTCCGTGGTCACGCCGAACCGGCCCGACGCCACCTGCTTGATGCGCGACTTCATGCTGTCGCCGTTGGGCAGAGGCTTGTAGCGGACGCCGTCCTCGCCGCCCTCACCCGTGTTGGAACGACCGCCGATGCGGTTCATGGCGATGGCGAGGGTCGTATGGGCTTCCCACGAGATGGAGCCGAAGGACATGGCCCCCGTGGCGAAACGCTTGACGATCTCCGACGCGGGTTCGACCTCGTCCAGCGGCACCGGCTTGCCCACGGGCTTCAGGTCGAACAGCCCGCGCAGGTTTTTCAGCTTGGCGACCTGGTTATCGACCTTGGCGGTATAAGCCTTGAACTGCTTGTAGTTGGCCGAGCGCACGGCGTGCTGCAGGGTGCCGATGGTTTCCGGCGTCCAGACGTGTTCCTCACCGCGGATACGGAAGGCCAGGTCGCCGCCGACATCCAGTTCCGAGCGGTAGATCGGGGCGTCGCCGAAGGCCAGCGCGTGGCGGCGTTCGGTCTCTTCCGCGATCTCGGTGATGCCGGCCCCTTCGACCTTGGTCGCCGTGCCGGTGAAATAGGCGTCGATGAATTCGCTCGACAGACCGACGGCGTCGAAAATCTGCGCGCCGCAATAGGACTGATAGGTCGAGATGCCCATCTTGGACATGACCTTCATGATGCCCTTGCCGACCGCCTTGATGTAATAGGCATGGGCCTTGGCTTCGGACAGGCCGCTGGCCTTTTCCTGCACGATGTTGGAAATCGTGTCGAAGGCGAGATAGGGGTTGATGGCTTCGGCGCCGTAGCCCGCCAGCAGGCAGAAATCATGCACCCGGCGGGCTTCGCCGGTTTCCACGACCAGGCCGACCTCGGTCCGCAGGCCCTTGCGGATCAGGTGGTGGTGCACGGCACCCGTCGCCAGCAGCGCCGGAATGGCGATGTTGTCGGCATCCAGGCCGCGATCGGACAGGATGATGATGTTGTAGCCCTGCTCGCGCACGACCTTTTCCGCCTTGTTGCAGATGCGGTCCACGGCCTGGGCCATGGTCTGGCGGTTCGGGCCGGTGTTCTGATAGCTGATGTCCAGGGTATAGGTCTTGAACGAGCCGTCGACGTGGTTTTCGATGCGGCGGATGCGCTCCAGATCCGTGTTGGACAGGATCGGCTGGTCGACCTCAAGCCGCTTGTGGGTGCCGCCCGACCCCAGGTCGAGCAGGTCCGGGCGCGGGCCGATGAAGCTGACCAGCGACATCACCAGTTCCTCGCGGATCGGGTCGATCGGCGGGTTGGTCACTTGCGCGAAGTTCTGGAAGAAATAGTCGTAGAGCATGCGCGGCTTGTCGGACAGCATGGCCAGCGGAATGTCGCGGCCCATGGAACCGACCGGATCCTCCCCCTTCTCGGCCATGGGGTCGAGGAAGAACTTGAGGTCTTCGCGGTTGTAGCCGAAGGCCTGCTGCTGATCCAAAAGGGTTTCGGAATCCGGCGTCATCGGGCCGATTTCCGGCGGCAGATCGGCGAGGTGGATCTGCGTCGCGTCGAGCCATTCCTGATAGGGATATTCGGCGGCCAGTTCCGACTTCACTTCCTCGTCGGAAATAATGCGGTGCTGCTCCAGGTCGACCACCAGCATCTTGCCCGGCTGCAGGCGCCATTTCTGGACGATCTTTTCCTCAGGTATCGGCAGCACGCCGACTTCCGACGCCATCACCACCAGGCCGTCGTCGGTGACGATATAGGGCGCCGGGCGCAGGCCGTTGCGGTCCAGGGTGGCCGCGATCTGCCGGCCGTTGGTGAAGGCCATGGCGGCGGGGCCGTCCCAAGGTTCCATCAGGGCCGAGAAGTATTCATAGAAGGCGCGCCGTTCGGGGGCCATCTGCGGGTTGTTGTTCCAAGCTTCCGGAATCATCAGCATCATGGCGTGGCTGAGGGAATAGCCGCCCATGACCAGAAGCTCCAGCGCGTTGTCGAAGGTCGACGAATCGGACGAACCGTCGCCGATCAGCGGCCACAGTTTTTCCAGGTCGTCGCCCAGGATCTTCGACGACATGTTGTGGCGGCGCGCATTCATCCAGTTGAGGTTGCCGCGCAGGGTGTTGATCTCGCCGTTGTGGCAGAGGAAGCGGAACGGCTGCGCCAAGCGCCACGACGGGAAGGTGTTGGTCGAGAACCGCTGGTGGAACAGGGCGATCGCCGTGGCGAAATCGGGGTCCTGGAAATCCACATAATATTTGGACAGGTTGGGCGCCAGCACCATGCCCTTGTAGACGATGGTGGCCGACGACATGGACGGGAAATAGAAGTCCTGCCAGGACCCTTCGTCCTTGTCCCACAGCGCGTGATGGGCCTGCTTGCGGATCACGTAAAGCTTGCGTTCGAACGCCGCGTTGTCGGCGGTGTCCGGTCCGCGCTGGATCAGCACCTGCTTGATCACCGGTTCGTTCGGCTTGACGCTTTCGCCGAGCACGCTGTTGTCCGTCGGCACGTCGCGCCAGCCCAGCAAGACCTGACCTTCGTCGGCGGTGGTCTTCTCGATGGCCTTGATCGCCAGGTCGCGCAGCTTGTGGTCGCGCGGCAGGAACGCCATGCCCAGCGCGTAGTCGCCCTTGGCCGGCACCTCGACGCCCTGCTTGGCGAAGACCTTGCGGATGAACACGTCGGGAAGCTGAATCAGAATCCCCGCACCGTCGCCGGCCATGGGATCGGCGCCGATGGCACCCCGGTGATCCATGTGGTGGACGATGTCCAGCGCCTGATGGACGATCTCATGGCGCGGCTCGTTGTGAATGTCGGCGATGAAGCCGAATCCACAAGCGTCGTGCTCGTTCAGGGGGTCGTACATCCCCTGTTCAACGGGCAGTCCATAACCGTTGCGCCGTGAGGTCTGGCTCATGCGTTAACTTCCTATTCGCGGGTTCTTGAGAGCCCATTTAGATAGCAATCCGAGACCCGGACGCCAAACAAAAACCGGCCTCAACTGTCATAAAAATCACAGGAAATTGGCCCGCTTCGGTCCTTATGAGCAAGTGCACAAATGCTGTCCCGGCCCGCGCGGCCCCTTGGCAGGGCTCCGGCGATCGGCTAGAAGACCCAAAAGTCGTAGGAGAGAGCCGTGCCTACACTACATCTTGCGATTTTGGCGCTGATTCAGGGGATCACGGAGTTTCTCCCGATCTCTTCCTCGGCCCATCTCGCGGTGACGCCCCGGCTTTTGGGCTGGGCCGACCAGGGATTGCTGATCGACGTCGCCGTTCATGTCGGGACGCTGGGCGCCGTGGTGCTCTACGTCCACCGTGACATCTGGGACATGCTGTCGGGCCTGGGCCGTGTGCTCAAGGGCCGGCGCGACCGGGGGGGCAAGCTGGCGGGGCTGGTGATCCTGGCGACCCTGCCGGTGATCGGCGCCGGATACGCCCTCAACGAACATTATCCGAACGGCCTGCGCTCTCTCGAATTGATCGCCTGGGCAACTCTCGGCTTCGGGATTCTGCTGTATGTCGTCGATCACATCGGCATGACGCTCCGGCGCATCGAACATCTGGAAATCTCCGACGCCCTGGTGATCGGCATCGCCCAGTGCCTGGCGCTGATCCCGGGCACCTCGCGTTCAGGTATCACCATGACGGCGGCGCGCCTGCTCGGCATGGAACGCACGGACGCCGCCCGTTTCTCCATGCTGCTGTCGATTCCGGCGATCGTCGGGGCGGGGGCGCTGAAGGGCTACGAGCTTTGGAAATCCGGTGACGCGGCGCTGACCTCCGACGCCTTCACGGCGGCGGGCCTTGCCTTCATCACGGCCTTGATCGCCATCGCCTTGATGATGGCCTGGCTGCGGCGCGCCAACTTCACGCCCTTCGTGGTCTACCGCATCGTGCTGGGGATTTTCCTGCTGGCCGTGGCCTATGGCTACGTCGGGCCGTTCAACTGACCGGCTCGCGTCCTTCGTTCGTCATTGCCAGGCTTGACCCGGCAACCCACGGCCGGGGCCAAGATGGACCCCCGGGTCAAGCCCGGGGGCGACGGTCGGGGATGGGGCGGAAACTCAATACCGCGTGCCGCGATCGACCGTGTTCAAGGGCGGTTCTCCCGCTTCCATGCGCCGGATGTTCGCAACATACCATTCCGTCGACGAATGGGGCACGGTCAGGCTCGCCATATGCGGCGTCACGTTGACCTTGGGGTGGCTCCAGAACGGATGATCTTCGGGCAGGGGTTCCGTGTGGAACACGTCGAGCGTTGCCGCCTCGATATGGCCTGATTCGATCGCCGCGATCAGGTCGTCGTCGACCACATGGCCGCCGCGCGCACAGTTGATCAGGCAGGCACCCTTGGGCAATGCCGCCAGGGTGTCCTTGTTGATGATGCCTTGCGTGTCCGGTGTCAGCGGCAGCAGGCAGACCAGGATGTCCGTGCGGTTCAGGAACGGGATCAGCTGATCCGGGCCATGGAAGCATTCGACCCCGGGAATGTCCTTATTCGTGCGCGCCCAGCCGGCGACCCGGTAATGCAACGGCACCAGCTTTTTCGCCGCGTCGCTGCCCAGTTCGCCCAGGCCGAGAATGCCGACCCGGCGTTGTTCGGCGTCGGCCTGGCGCAGGCGCTTCCATTTGTGTTCGGCGGTCCAGCCGGCGTAAACGCCCATCTTGCGGTGATGGTGGATCGTCCAATACAGGACGTATTCGCTCATCCCCTGGGTCAGGCAGCGGTCGACCAGGCGCACCAACGGCACGCCGTCCGGCAATTCCGGGTCGTTCCACAGATGGTCGACCCCGGCCCCCATGGAAAAGATCGCCTTCAGGTTCGGCAGGCCCTTGAGCACCCCGGGCTTGGGCTTCCACACGATGGCGTATTGGATGTCGGCGGGATCGCCGGTTTCATCCCTGGCCGGGTCGTCGGACCACACGCGGAAATCGGCGTCGGGCATTTGCGCAAGAAAGGCGTCCCGCCAGGGATCGGGTTTATCCCCGGGGGCCATGTAGAGAACGGTAACCATTATGTTGAAACGACTCCGGTTTCGTCGGCCTTCAATTCGAAGGCAGCGGCCATCAGGGCCTTGGTGTAGGGATCCTTGGGATCGTCGATGATCTGCTGGGCAGATCCGTATTCGACGACGCGGCCTTGGCGCATGACGGCAATCTCATGGCTGACGGCGCGCACCACCTTCAGATCGTGGGAGATGAACAGGTAGGCCAGATCGTGCTTCTTTTGCAAGTCGCGTAGCAATTCGACGATCTGCGCCTGCACGGACATGTCGAGCGCCGAGGTCGGCTCGTCCAGCACCATGAACTTGGGTTTCAGCACCAACGCCCGGGCGATGGAAATGCGCTGGCGCTGGCCGCCGGAAAATTCGTGGGGATAGCGGTCCTGCATCTCGGGCGTCAGGCCGACCTCGTGCAAAGCCTCGGCCACCAGCTGGCGGCGCGCGGCGCCGTCGCCGCCCAGGCCGTGGACGATCAGGCCTTCCTCGATGATCTGGCCGACCGAGAGGCGCGGGCTCAGACTGCCGAAGGGGTCCTGGAACACGATCTGCATCTCGCGGCGGAGCGGCCGCATCTGCTTGAACTGCCAGCCCTGGATGTTGGCGCCTTCGAACAAAATGTCGCCCCGGGAGCGTTCCAGGCGCAGCAAGGCCCGGCCAAGCGTGCTTTTGCCCGACCCCGATTCGCCGACAATGCCCAGGGTATGGCCGCGTTTGAGCGCCAGCGAAATGCCGTCGACGGCCTTGATATGGTCCACCGTGCGGCGCAGGAACCCGCGTTTGATGGGGAACCAAACCTTCAGGTCGCGGCCCTGCAATAGTTCCGGCGCGGCCGGGTCGGCGGGCTCGGGCCGGCCCTTGGGCTCGGCCGCCAGAAGGTGGCGGGTATAATCGTGCTGCGGGTCGTTGAACAAGGCCTCGGTCGCCTTCTGTTCGACAATCCGTCCGTCGTTCATGACCGAGACCGTGTCCGCCATGCGCCGCACGATCCCCAGATCGTGGGTGATCAGCAGCATGGCCATGCCGAGCTTCTGCTGAATTTCCTTCATCAGCTTCAGAACCTGGGCCTGGATGGTGACGTCGAGGGCCGTCGTCGGCTCGTCGGCGATCAGCAGGTCCGGATTGTTGGCCAGCGCCATGGCGATCATGATGCGCTGCTGCTGGCCGCCGGAAAATTCGTGGGGCAGGGATTGCAGGCGCGATGCGGCCTCGCCCAGGCCGACCAGGTCGAGAAGTTCCAGCACCCGGGCGCGGGCCTGCTTGGCGGTCATGTGCTGATGCAGGAACAGGACCTCGGCGATCTGCTTTTCGATCGAATGCAGCGGGTTGAGGCTGGTCAGCGGCTCCTGAAAGATCATCGCGATCTGGTTGCCGCGAATTTTGCGCATCACCCCGCCGGGTGCGCCCACCAGTTCCTCGCCGTTGAACTTGATCGATCCCTTGGGATGGCTGGCGAGCGGATAAGGCAGCAGCTGCATGACCGACAGCGCCGTCACCGATTTGCCCGACCCGGATTCCCCGACCAGGGCATGGGTCTCGCCCTTGCCGATGGTCAGGCTCGCCCCCTGCACGGCGGTGACGGCGCCGTCCCCGGCGCCGAAGGTGACGTGCAGATCGTCGATTTCCAGCAGCTTGGACATTATTTGAAGACCTTCCGGGGGTCGAAGGCGTCGCGCACGGCCTCGCCGACGAAGACCAGCAGCGACAGCATGATGGCGAGCGAGAAGAACGCCGTGAAGCCCAGCCAGGGGGCCTGGATGTTGTTCTTGCCCTGGTTCAGCAATTCGCCCAGGGACGGCGATCCGGCGGGCAGGCCGAAGCCCAGGAAATCGAGCGAGGTCAGCGTGGTGATGGAGCCGGACAGGATGAACGGCAGGAAGGTCAGGGTCGCGACCATGGCGTTGGGCAGGACGTGCTTGAACATGATGACCCCGTCGGACACGCCCAAGGCCCGGGCCGCGCGCACGTAATCGAAATTGCGCGCGCGCAGGAATTCGGCGCGCACCACGCCGACGAAGGCCATCCAGGAAAACATCAGCATCAGGCCGAGAATCCACCAGAAACTGGGCGTCACCACGCTGGCCAGGATGATCAGCAGGTACAGGGTCGGCAGGCCCGACCAGACCTCCATGAAGCGCTGCGCCAACAGGTCGATCCAGCCGCCGAAATAGCCCTGAACGGCGCCGGCGGCGATGCCGACCACGGCGCTGATCGCCGTCAGCGCCAGGCCGAACAGCACGGAAATGCGGAAACCGTAGATCATGCGCGCCATCACGTCGCGGCCCTGGTCGTCGGTGCCCAGCCAGTTGTCGAGCGACGGCGGCGAGGGGGCCGGGCCCGGCAGGTCCTTGATGATCGTGTCGTAGGAATAGGGAATGGGCGGCCAGATCATCCAGCCCTTGGCGTTGATCAGGTCCTTGACGTAGGGGTCGCGGTAATCGGCCTCGGTCGCGAATTCGCCGCCGAAGGTGGTTTCCGCGTATGCCTCGGCCACGGGGACATAGAACCCGCCGTTGAAATAGACCAGGAACGGCTTGTCGTTGGCGATCAGCTCCGCCCCCAGCGACAGCACGAACAGCAGCACGAAAATCCACAGCGACCAGTAGCCCCGGCGGTTGCGCCGGAAATTGGCGAGCCGCCGTTCCGTCAGCGGCGTGATGCGCAGGCCGAACACCCGCCGGCCGGGCAGCGGCGGCGCGGTGGTATCGGCGGCGGTTGCGGTATCCGGGCTCACGGCGTCACACCTCGCGCGCGTCGAAATCGATGCGCGGGTCGATGATGTGGTACATCAGGTCGCCGATGATGCCCATGAGCAGGCCCAGCAGGGTGAAGAAATACAGCGTCGCGAACATCACCGGGTAATCGCGGGTCAGCGCCGCGTCAAAGCCCAGAAGCCCGAGCCCGTCGAGGGAGAAAATCACCTCGGTCAGCAAGGCCCCCGTGAACAGAATGCCGATGAAGGCCGAGGGAAAACCCGCAATGACGATCAGCATGGCGTTGCGGAACACGTGGCCGTACAGCACCTGGCGTTCCGTCAGGCCCTTGGACCGGGCGGTCACCACGTATTGCTGGTTGATCTGTTCCAGGAACGAATTCTTGGTCAGCATGGTCAGCCCGGCAAAGCCGCCAATGACCATGGACGAGATCGGCAGGGTCAGGTGCCAGAAATAATCCTTCACCTGTTCCCAGGTCGAAAGCTCAGCGAAGTTTTCCGACACCAGCCCGCGCAGCGGGAAGATGTCCCAATAGCGCCCGCCGGCGAACAGCACGATCAGCAGGATCGCGAACAGAAAGCCCGGCACCGCGTTGCCGAAGATCACCAGGCCCGAGGTCCAGATGTCGAACTTCGATCCGTCGCGCACGGCCTTGGCGACGCCCAGCGGGATCGAGATCAGATAGACCAGCAGCGTCGTCCACAGGCCGAGCGAGATCGACACCGGCATCTTGTCGAGCACCAGCTGCATCACCGACTGGTCACGGAAATAGCTGTCGCCGAAATCGAAGGTCGCGTAGCGCTTCATCATCAGCCAGAACCGCTCGTGCGCCGGCTTGTCCAATCCGAACTGGCGTTCCAGGTCCTTGATGAATTCGGGGGGCAGGCCCTGCGCGCCCCGGTATTTGCTGGTCACGGTCGAATCGCCGCCCGATCCCTGGGCCGGGCGCTTGGCGGCCATGACCTCGGACCCGCCATCGCCGGAGACCCGGGCGGTGGACGATACGTCGTCGCCCGCGATCTGGGCGATCAATTGCTCGACCGGTCCGCCGGGCAGGATCTGCACCACGGCGAAATTGATGATCATGATGCCGAGCAGCGTCGGCGGGATCAGCAGCAGTCGGCGAAGGATATATGCGAACATGGCGGCGATGATACGGCCTGACGGCCTTGGCGGCTACCGTTCCTGTGGGGGCTGGTCACAACCCTTTCTTACGGTCGGAAAGGGACTGGGCCTTGGCCGCGTCGATCCACCAGGCGAAAAACTGGTTGCCGCGGGTCGGCGTCACCTTGGGCCGGGCGAACTTGTCCCAATAGGCGATGCGGTCATAGGGCGCATGCCAGTTGGGGATCATGTAATGGCCCCATTGCAGCACGCGGTCGAGCGCCCGCGAGGCGATGACCAGATCCTTGCGCGACGGGGCCGCGATCAGCTTTTCCACGATGGCGTCGACGGCCTTGGACTTGATGCCGATGATGTTGCGCGAGCCTTCCTGTTCGGCCGCTGAGGTGGTCCAGAATTCGCGCTGTTCGTTGCCCGGCGACAGGGACTGTCCGAACCCGCCGACCACCATGTCGAAATCGAAGGTATCCAGCCTGCGGCGGTATTGGGCCGTGTCGATGGTGCGCACGGTCATGGCGATGCCCAGTTTCTCCAGGTTCTTGGCGAAGGGCAGGGCGATGCGCTCGAACAGGGGGGAGACCAGCAGCATTTCAAAGGCGAAGGGCTTGCCGGTCTTGGCATTGATGCGCTTGCCGTCCTTGATCACCCAGCCCGCCTCGGTCAGCAGCTTGGACGCGGTGCGCAGGTTGCCCCGGATGTTGCCGCTCTCATCGCCACGGGGCGGGTTGTATTCCTGGGTGAAGACTTCCGGCGGCAGATCGGCGCGGAACGGTTCCAGCAGTTTCATCTCGTCCGGTCCCGGCAGGCCCGCCGCCGCCATTTCCGAATTCTGGAAATAGCTGCGGGTGCGCTCATACTGGCCGTAGAACAGGGCCTTGTTCGACCATTCGAAGTTGAAGGCATAGGCCAGGGCATGGCGCACCTGGGGATCGCTGAACATCTCGCGCCGGGTGTTGAAGGCGAAGCCCTGCATGCCGGCCGGGCGGTCGTGATGGATCTGTTCCTTGACCAGCACGCCCTTCTTCACGGCGGGCGTCTCATAGGCCGTGGCCCAGGCCTTGGACGAATTTTCCGATTTGTAGTCGTAGCGCCCGGCCAGGAAGGCCTCCAGCGCCACGTTGGAATCGCGGTAGTAATCGAAAATGATCTCGTCGAAATTGTTGTAGCCCTGCATGACCGGGATGTCCTTGCCCCAGTAATCCTGGACGCGGGACAGCTTGACGAAGCGGCCGGCCTCGAACTCGGTGATCTTATAGGGGCCTGAGCCCAGCGGCGGCTCCAGGGTCGTCTTGTTGAATTCGCGGTCCTTCCAATAGTGCTTGGGCAGGACCGTCAGCTGGCCGATGATCAGCGGTAATTCCCGGTTTTCACCCGGCTTGAAGGTGAATTTCACGGACCGTTCGCCGGTTTGCGTCACCTCGGCCACGTTGCCGTAATAGAAGCGGTAGAAGGGCGCTCCTTCCTTGACCAGGATATTGAAGGAAAAGATCACGTCGTCGACCGTCACCGGCATGCCGTCGTGCCAGCGGGCCTCCTTGCGAAGTTGGAATTCCACCCAACTGCGATCCTCCGGCATGGTCACGGTTTCCGCCAGGCGGCCGTACTGGCTGAACGGCTCGTCCGCCGCGTCGTCCATCAGGGTGTCGTAGACGAAGCCCGATGCCCCGGCCGCCGTGCCCTTGATGATGAAGGGGTTGAAGCTGTCGAACGAACCGGTGGCGCCCAGGCGCACGGTGCCGCCCTTAGGCGCATCCGGATTGACGTAGTCGAAATGTTTGAAGTCCGGGCCGTACTTCAGGTCGCCGTGCATGGCCAGCCCGTGCACCGGCTTGGGCGCATCGGCCGCCCCGGCAGGCAGGGACAAGCAGGTGAGGACGAGAAGGGCGCTCAGAAATCGCATCTTTGGTTCCCCCGGTATGCGGTGTTCGCTGCGTCGGAATATGGAGATTAGCCGGTTCCGGTCAAGAAGTGGCCTGCCATTATGGCAAGCCTGTGACGGATATCAGCCGCCGAGCGCGGCCACGGCCTGGTCGTGCAATGCGGGATCGCCCGATGCGATCACCGTGCCGTCGCCGCCGAGGCCCAGAGTGCCGCCGGCCCAGTCGGTCATGCGCCCGCCAGCCCCTTCGACGATGGGCACCAGCGCGACATAATCATAAGGCTGCATGCTGCTGTCGCAGACCAGGTCCGCGCGTCCGCGCGCCAATTGGCCGTAGCTGTAGCAATCGCCGCCGTAAATGGCGTGGCGGCTTTGGTGGCGCAGGGCCTCGAACCGCCCGAAATTCAGGCCTTCATGCATCTGCGGCGAGGTGGTGTACAGCCAGGCCGAAGCCAGATCGGGGCAGGGCCGGCAGCGCACGGCCTTGCCGTTGCGCGTGGCGCCCAGGCCGGGGGCGCCGGCCCAGACTTCGTCCAAGGCAGGGTTGTCCATGACGCCGAGCCAGGGAACGCCGTCCCGCAGCAGGCCGATCAGGGTTCCGAACAGGGGCTTGCCGGTGATGAAGGCCTTGGTGCCGTCGATGGGATCGAGCACCCAGACGAATTCCGCATCGGCGTTTTCCGCCCCGAACTCCTCGCCGAAGATGCCGTGGTTTGGAAATTTCGCCCCGATCAATTCGCGCAGCGCCGCTTCGCATTCGCGGTCGGCCTGGGTAACGGGGCTGAGATCCGCCTTGTCCTCGATCTCAAGCGCCGCGTCGTAATGGCGCAACACGATGTCCCGCGCGCGGGCCGCCATGTCCATGGCCACGGCCAGGCATTGGGCGGTCAGGGCGTCCGGGGTCGATTGCGTCACGGCGCCGTCCTCCGGTCGAATGAAAGCCGTGAAAGACCTACTTGAGGGATTGCAGGTAGACCAGCAGGGCCGCGCGGTCGGCATTCTTGGGAACGCCGCGGAAGGTCATCTTGTTGCCCGGGGCGTATTCCTTCGGATTGCTGAGGAATTTGTCCAGCTCCTCGAGGGTCCATTTGCCGCTCAGGCCAGCCAGCGTGCCGGAATAGTTGAAGCCATCGGCCTTGCCCTGGTCATGGCCGACGATGCCCCACAGGTTCGGGCCGATCTTGTGCTTGGCGCCCGCTTCGGCGGTATGGCAGGCCGTGCATTTCTTGAACACCTTGGCGCCGGCCTTGGGATCGGCGGTGGCGATCAGTTCCATCACCGGCTTTTCGGCTTCCTTGGGGGCCGCGTCCTGGGCGTCGCCCTGGTCGGCGACGGCGACTTCGAAGCCCATCTTTTCAGGCTCGTTCGCGTGGACCAGCGTATCGCCGATCTTGTTGGTGCCCCACACGACCCAGGCCGTCACAAGAACGCCGAAACCGAGTTTTTCCATCCGGGAGAACTGCATGGTGTTTTCCTTTGCCGATTGTTGCGGGGAATTTAGCCGCCCATGCCGCCATGTTCAAGCGGCATAAGCCACCTTCCGTCCCTTGCGGCGAATCTCCGGTTTTGCCCGCGTTGACACCGGCAGCCCCGCCAACGATACTCCGCACGTTTTTAAAAGGCCCATGATCTCCGGGCCTTGCCCTTCCGGACCCAAGATCGCTCAGCCATGGCTTCTTCCGCTACCTCCATCGCCTTCCAGGGCATGCCCGGCGCTTATTCTCATCTTGCCTGCCGCGAGGCGCGGGGCGACATGGAGCCCTTGCCCTGCCGCACCTTCGAAGACGCCTTCGCCGCCGTGCATGACGGCCGTGCGCGGCTGGCCATGATTCCCATCGAAAATTCCGTCGCCGGGCGGGTCGCCGACATCCACCATCTGCTGCCGGATTCCGACCTGCACATCATCGGTGAGCATTTTCACCGGGTGCACCACCATCTTTTGGCCGTGCCGGGCGCGAAAATCGGCGAATTGACCCATGTTCACAGCCATGTCCATGCGCTCAACCAGTGCCGCAACCTGATCCGCGAACTGGGTGTCACGCCCGTGGTTCACGTCGATACGGCGGGGGCGGCCAAGGACATCGCGGCCCAGGGCGAGAAATCCCAGGCCGCCATCGCGTCCAGCCTGGCCGGGGAGATTTACGGCCTTCATTCGCTCAAACAGAATATTGAAGACGCGGAACACAACACCACGCGCTTTGTGATCTTGTCACTGACGGCGGAACCGCCGACCTATAATGAGTCCGAGACGTACATCACCAGCTTCACATTCCGTGTGCGCAACGTTCCGGCCGCCCTCTACAAGGCCATGGGCGGGTTCGCCACCAACGGGGTCAACATGACCAAACTGGAAAGTTATGTCGGTCCCGATTTCGTGGCGGCCCAGTTCTTCGCCGAGGTCGAGGGCCATATGGATGCGCCCTCGGTCAAGCTGGCCTTCGAGGACCTGTCCCATTATTCGGAATGGATCAAGGTGCTGGGCACCTATCCGGCCCATCCGTTCCGCAAAACCGCCGCCGATCAAGGAGCATGACCCCCGTGACCTTCGAAGACATCCGGCCCCACATGGGCCTCGCCATCCTGCGCGGTCTCGCGCGCCGTTGTCCCAGCTGCGGTATCGGCCACAGCTTCAAGGGCTATCTGAAGGTCACCGACTGCCCCCATTGCGGCGAGGAGTTGGGCCATATCAGGGCCGATGATTTCCCGCCGTACCTCACCATCGCCATCGTCGGCCATATGGTGGTGCCGATGCTGCTGCTGAGCGAACAACTGATGTCGCCGCCGACCTGGATGCTGCTGGGCGTCGCCGTGCCGGTGACCCTGGGCCTCACGCTGACGCTGCTGCCGCGCGTCAAGGGCGGCATCCTGGGCCTGATGTGGCACCTGGGCCTGCGCGGCGACGAGACGCAGTAACGTTGATTTCGGGATAAGGAGCATCCCGCAATGACCGACGAAAGGCTCCCCGCCGTCCGGGCGCTCGACGTCGCCCCCCGGGCCAAGCCATCGACCTATCCGGAACCGTTCTTCAGCCGCATGGCCGGGCGGGAAAAGCGCCAGTTGGGCGACCTGTTCGGGCTCGGCAATTTCGGCGTCAACCTGACGCGGCTGGCGCCGGGCGGCGAATCGGCGCTGTTGCACCGCCATACCCGCCAGGACGAGTTCGTCTACATCCTCGAAGGGTCGCCGACGTTGGTCACGGAAGAGGGCGAAACGGTTTTGGCGCCCGGCATGTGCGCGGGTTTTCCCGCCGGCGGTTCGGCCCATCAACTGGTCAACCGGACCACGGCCGACGTGCTGTATCTGGAAATCGGCGACCGCACGCCGGGCGACGCGGCCAGCTATCCCCGCGATGATATTCAGGCCAACCTGGGCCCGGACGGCCAGTGGCTGTTCACGCATAAGGACGGCCGTTCTTACTGACCCAGGGCTTACTGATCCGGGGCGCTTACTTTTCCTCGAACTTGACCACGAACGGATAGAACGCGATGTGTCCGGCCATGGCCTCCAGCCCCGCCGGCGGGGTTTCGTAGGCCCAGGCGGCGTTTTCCGCCGTCCGGCCGCCGGCGTTCACGGTCCAATAACTGGCCGTGCCTTTGTGCGGGCACAGGGTGGATTTTTCCGTCGGCGCCAGGGCGTCCATGCGCACGTCGGCCTTGGGGAAATAGTACATGGGGGCATAGGCGCCCTCTTTCAAAATCTGCGCCTTGGTACTTTCGGCGATCACCTCGCCGCCCACGGTGGCGGTGACGGTCTTGGGCGACGGGGTCAGGGAAAGGTCGGTCATGGGCCGGGCTCCTTGCAAAGTATGATCGGAATTGCAGCCTATATCCCCTGGCGCGGCGCCGATTGCCACGCACATCCGTTCACATTTCGGTGGGGCCCCCGGGCCGACGGTGAATGAGCGGCCGGATACGGAGAAAGACGCGGTAGGTGATTTCCAGCAGTGCCCCCATTGGCCGGTTTCGGAACAAAAGTCCGATAAGGCGAAAGGCAGGCAGTGCCGCCCACAACTCGGCAAATCCGCGTGCGCCCGAGTGCAATCGGCCCTGAGCATCCCGGGTGTGAAAGCGCTGCAAGGCATCGCATCGGCTTAAACCGTCGGGTAACTCGCGGTCTGCGCAGGCTTCAACATTCACCCAGCGAATACGCTCCGCACCGGAACGGCGGCGGTAGAAGGCGATCTCTTTCCGGCAAAGCGGACAGCCGCCGTCGAAAAAAACGGTGAGAACGGGCAGGTCGCGGTCAAGGCCGGTCACCATGGTAGCGGCTCCCCCGAATGATCGTAAAACCCCCCGCTATCCGCCGGGGTCAAGCCGTCGATGACGTCGAGAAGACGTTCCGCCGCGCGTGCCGGAGGGTGCACGGTCAAGCCGTCCTTGGCGAAAGGGGCGCTCAGCGGGCTGTCGACGGTTCCCGGATGCAGGGCGACGCAGATTGCGTCCGGGCGCCGGCGCCCGAGTTCCACCGCTGCGGTCCGCACAATTTGGTTCAACGCGGCTTTGGAGGCGCGGTAGCTGTACCACCCGCCCAGCCGGTTATCGGCGATACTCCCGACCTTGGCCGACAGTGTGGCGAAAACGGACCGCCCGGCGTGCGGCAGAAGCGGCAGAAAATGTTTCAGGATCAATGCCGGACCGATCGCATTGACGGCGAATGCGCGGGCCATGCGTTCCGGATCGAGGTCGCGCCAGCTTTTCTCCGGCATTGCGTCCGGCCCATGGAGAAAGCCTGTCGCGTCCACGACGAGACGCAGCGCCTTGTCCGTGCCGGTGGCCAGATCGGCCGCCGCCGCCACACTCGCTTCATTGGTGATGTCGACGGCTGGGTCTGTGCGGCGGGAAAACCGAAAAACTGTTTGAAAGCGGCCGCTGTCGTCCAGCCGGTCTGCGATCGCGCTACCGATCGCGCCGTTCGCGCCGAACACGACGGCCACAGTCGCAGGGGACGTACCCCGGACCTTGGGCATTTGAGGCATGACGGTGAACTTCCGAAACAGAGGGGCTTTATTTGTTTACGGAAGCGACGGTCAATTGGTTCACCGGCGTGGCCTCAGTCGCCCTCGTCGATCCAGTCGTTGATCAGCCGGCGGGAGATTGAGTCCGTGCGCGGCAGGCGCGGACGATTGGGGTCCGTCTCGCCGTAGAATTCGCCGAACTGGGCCAGATCGGCGCGGGAAAACCATTTGGCTTCGCGGATTTCCGTGGGATCGACGTTGATGTCGTCGTTCAGCCCCCGGGCCCGGAAACCCAGCATGAGCGAGGCCGGGAACGGCCAGGGCTGCGATCCCCGGTAGGTCACGTCGTCGACGCGGATGCCGGATTCCTCCAGCACCTCGCGGGCGACCGCCTCCTCCAGGCTTTCGCCCGGCTCCACAAACCCGGCCAGGGTCGAATACATGGGGAAATCCCAGCGCGTCGACCAGCCCAGCAGGCAGCGGTCGACGCCGTCGGCCCCCACATGGGTCACCAGCATGATGACCGCAGGGTCCGTGCGCGGGAAATGGCTGCGTCCGCAATCCGCATTGGTGCAGGCCTGGACATGGCCGCTGTCGCGGGCTTCCGTCGGGCTGCCGCAGTCGCTGCAGTATTTCTGCCGCCGGTGCCAATGGGTCATGCCCCGGGCATAGGCCAGGATCGTCGCCTCGTCGGCGGCGAGCAGGCGACCGACCTGGCGCAGGTCCTCGAAGGTGGCGCCGTTGATCAGGTCCGGCAGGGCGTGTTCTTCGTGATGGGACAGGTCGACGGCGAAATAGGGGGCATCGTTCCATAACCCCAGGAACACCTGCACGCTGGACTGCGTCGTGACGGTGACCGCCGCGGCGCCGGTCAGCCAGCCGGCGCGCGGCCCCCCGTCTGATTTGTCGTCGCCTGGTTCCACCAGATTGCGGTCGCGCCATACGGGGGCGATCCGCGCCTGGGGATGGCTGAGGAGTTCCGCGATCCCGGCGCTATCGCGCCGCCGGTCGCCGGCCCGGTCCAGGGGACCGCCCGTATACATCAATCTTTTCGGCATCCGGGAAAATTGGCACAGGCACCGGCCCTTGGCAACGGCCCAAACGGTCCCCGCGATTTATCCCCAGCAGGGATGTGCGCCGTGCTTGTGGAAACCCCGCCAAGAGTTGCTATATTAAGGCCAGGAGACTGGCCCGGACGGGCTTCCTCGCCAACCCGGTCAGGTCCGGAAGGAAGCAGCCGTAACGAGTTTCGGCCCGGGTCGGTGCCAGTCTCCGCTTAATTTTCCCAGGTGCGCGGCCCCAGGGGGGCGCCGCCGCCGCCCAAAGCCGGGCCAACCAGCCCCTCCCGCCACGGACGGCCCATGGACGATATGGACGCAACCCGGGACCACCCCGCACCCGCCGCTTCCG